>JBMCCK010000132.1:0-3786 GCA_048619255.1 Methanohalophilus sp.
TCAACTTAATGATACTTACTTTTTCTAAATACTTACTTTTTCAATATATGTCCTGCAATTATTAATCTGCTAGAGAAGCAATATTATGTCTCAATTTTTATAACGATATTTGTGTTGAGGGGATGATGGGTGAAGAGTAAAAGATAGATCGAATGAATTCAATAAAGGAATATGGTTTATTTGCCTGATATTCCTTCAATCATCTGTTTACCTTCTTCAGTAGCACTATATATTATCCAATTTCCCTCTCTGGTTCCTTTAATAATACCACTTCCACTTAATATTGAAAGGTGGTATGATAATTTTGAATCAGATACTTTCAGAATATGCTTTATAATGCATACACAAAGGGGTTGGATGGCTACCATATATAGTATTTTCAACCTGAGTGGGGATGATAATGCATGGTGAATCTCACTCCATCGTTTGAATTCATCTTCAGGAGGGATTTTTTTATAAAGGTTGTCCACTCCTCCTTTATATTCTATTTCGCATTTTATGGGTTCTGGAATAATCATTCTATCACCTGCTACAATAAGGACTGAACTGGGATATATTGTCTTCCTCCTTTACACATTTTTCCATTATCATTCAAATACACATATATACTATCACCGGTATTTATTGCTCCCATGACCGGTGTATTCGAAATACTGCAAAAAGACGCAGCTGGCCGTATTGGTAGACTGCATACACCACATGGTGTTGTTGAAACACCAACGGTTATGCCAGTTATAAATCCCAATATAAACACAATACCCTCTTCTGAAATGCACCAATTTGGTGCACAAATACTTATTACAAATTCATACATAATTTCACGTAAGGAAGAACTCAGAAAAGTAGCACTGGAAAAAGGCCTGCATCATCTTCTGGATTTTGATGGTCCGATCATGACAGATTCAGGTTCCTTTCAACTATCCGTTTATGGGGATGTTGAAGTAACAAACGAGCAGATTATAGAGTTCCAAAAAAACATTGGTTCTGATATTGCAGTTCCCCTTGACATTCCAACTCCCCCTGATGTCTCTTATAAAAGGGCAGAAGAAGAACTTGAAACTACTCTTGAAAGAGTGATTGCAGCCAGAGAAATAATAACGGACGATATGCTTTTAGCAGGTCCTGTACAGGGCTCCACTCATCTGGACCTCAGGGTCCACAGTGCCAAATCTCTTTCAAAACATGCCTTTGATGTATATCCTATCGGAGCTGTGGTTCCACTCATGGAATCCTACCGTTATGCGGACCTGGTTGATGTTGTTATTTCTTCCAAAAAAGGCCTTGATCCTGTAAAACCGGTCCATCTATTTGGTGCCGGTCATCCAATGATGTTTGCTCTTGCTGTAGCAATGGGATGTGATTTATTTGATTCAGCAGCTTATGCCCTTTATGCAAAAGCAGGTCGCTACATAACGGTTGCTGGTACATCTCACCTTAAAGATCTTCAGTATCTTCCATGTAACTGTCCGGTTTGTTCTGCTCATACTGCATCGGAAATAAAATCCGCTTCCAACTCCAAAGAATTACTGGCAAGACACAATCTTTATGTGACGTTTGCCGAAATTCGCAACATCAAGCAGGCAATAAGGGAAGGTAATTTATTAGAGCTTGTAGAACAGCGGTGCAGGAGCCATCCCTCAATGTTGTCGGCCCTTGAAAGATTGTACAATTACAGTTCCTGGTTTGAAAGACTTGATCCGTTTTCCAAGTCCACTTTCTTTTACACCGGTCCCGAATCTTCAAAGAGACCGGAAGTTGCACGATTTGAAGAAAGACTTGGCCGCTTTAGTCTGGATGGTAAAATTCTTATACGCTCAAAGTCCGTGAAAGGTGAAGGAAATTATGATCATATCCTGAATTTCAAACCTCCGTTTGGAGCATATCCCGTTGAACTCTCTGAAGTATATCCTTTCAATGCGGAAATCCCTGATGAAATGGATTCAGGTGCAATAGGTGTGGCGTTACAAAATGTAATAGAACTTATTAATAAAAACAGGAATGGAGTATTCTATTTGAATCTCCCAGAACAGTACACTGTTCATCCACTTTATCAAAATCTCAAGAAGATCGCCATTCCTTTAGATGAAATGCCCAATGAAAATCTTTAACTAAACTGACAGAAATCACGGATTTGAATCTTATCCCGGGTGATTTACTTGGTATCTACAACTGGATCAAAGTCCCGCAACCCCTATCTGGAACTACTCAGGCCTGAAATAGCTGATATGGATCTTGCCCTGCCGGCAGCTAGTGCATTGCTTGCATCATATATATACGCCGGTGATCTACCTTCGGTTTTACCTTTCATTATTGCAATTATTGGTGGTTATGCTGCGATAACAAGTTCTTATGTGTTCAACGACTGTTGTGATATTGATATAGATAAGATCAATCTACCCGAAAGGCCCATTGCATCTTCTACTCTCACACAGGAACAGGGTCTCAAATATGCCTTTGTCCTTGTAGTTATTGCATCAATAGCAGCCCTTTATCTGAATCCCGAGTCTTTTGTGGTACTTGTGATAGCAGTTAGTACTATAAGCATATATTCAAAATTTGCGAAAAGATCTACCTACTTAAGTTTTGTACCAGTGGGTATTGCATACGGGCTTGTACCGATTGGTATTTGGCTTGCTTTTGATCCTGCAGGAATTCTTAAGGGTGCGGACACTTCTATTCTTCCCCTTCCCGGGATTTTCCTGGGTATTATGATGTGTGTTACCGATTGGGGATTTACTCTTTCGGGTGTTTCCAGGGATGTGGAAGGTGACCGGGCTAAAGGTGCGCCTACATTCCCTGTAGTATTTGGTGTGACTGCAACATCTAAATTGGTGACTGCCTGTTGGATTATAGGTGTAATTTCTTCTCTCATAATAGGTTGGACGGCACAACTTGGTCCTATTTTCTTCGCAGGGGCAATTCTTGCGGGGATATGGATGATTATCCAGTCCCTTGATTTCATCAAAAATCCTCTGCCAGAAAGAGGAGGAATGCTTTTCCTTCAGGGTTCTCGCTACAGAGGTGTAATGTTTGGCTCCCTGATAATTGATGTAATCCTGTCTATAGTTTCTGAGGGTTATGTGAATATTCTATGGTGATTTATAATGGATGCTGATGTCATTGTAGTTGGTGCTTCTCCTGCCGGTTTAGCTGCTTCAAGGGAAGTATCAGAGCAGGGTTTGGATGTCCTTTTACTGGACAAACAAGAAGTATTGGGTGAAATCACACATCCTGCTAACACTTTTTTTAAAGGAATGTTTGACAGGGCCGGGGAAACTGTGGATGATTCATATGTCCTCAAAAATTTAAGAGGGGCTAACATTGTTGCCCCTTCCGGATCCTATGTGGAAGTCGAAAGTCCCGCTTATTTCCTGGACCGCCCTGCATTTGACCGACACTACATAAAGAAAACCAGGGACTCAGGTGTTGATATTGCAACGTCAGTTGAAGCATATAATGTATTGAAAAATGATGATGGTGTTTCTGTGAGTACTTCGCAGGGTATCTTCGATTCAAAACTTGTAATCATCTCAGATGGGATCAATTCCAAACTTGCTTCTCTTTGTGGCCTTTCTGCAATGAAACATCCGGATGATATAGGTTGGGCTATGGAGGCAGATGTAGAAGGCGATGGGATCGGTGAGCCGGACATGTTTGAATATTTCGTGGGAAGCGTGGCTCCCGGATGGAAATCAACTTATTCTCCCTGTGGGGGCGACAGGGCAACCCTGGGTGTTTATGTAAGAAGGCATGGTAGGGATGTATCTTCCTTTTTTGATAGGTGGA
>JBMCCK010000133.1:0-3695 GCA_048619255.1 Methanohalophilus sp.
TATTCACAACAACATCAGCACCTAGGGACCTGACATCATCAAAAAAATTGGGATAGGAGATAAATATCGATTCTGCCGTATCCACGGTTGTATCACCTGCAACCATACCCGCAATCGTAAGTGCCATTACGATACGATGATCATGCCAGCCATGAAGGTCACCACCTTTAAGTTTACCACCTTTTATTGTCAGTTGGTCCTGATCTTCCTTCACAGAAACACCCATCTTCTTGAGTTCTACAGCCATGGCATGTAGCCTGTCAGTTTCCTTGTACCTGACATGTTCGGCGTTCTCTATCACAGTTTGTCCTTCAGCAACAGCAGCCAGGACTGCTATGGTTGGCACAAGGTCCGGCGTTGCTGCAGCATCCACCCGTACACCTTTAAGGTCACGGCCATTAACCGTTACCACACCGTTTTCTTTATCCCAAGATACTCCCGCACCCATTTGCTTGAGTATGTCAATTATAGCCGTATCACCCTGTTGGGAAGGGAACATGTTCTTCACAACTACCCTAGAACCGGTCATTGCTGCAGCAGCCAGTAAATATGATGCAGATGAAAAATCTCCCGGGACCAGATAATCCCTTAAATTGTAACTTTGATTGGGAGGAATTATGAATTTGATATTATGGTTACTATCTTCAAATATTTCAGCTCCGGCCTCACACAGTATTTCGAGAGTGACATTGACATAGGGTTTTGAACGAAGCTCACCCTTTATGGAAAGAGTGGTACTCTGGCTTGTGAGGGGACATGCTATCAAAAGTGCGGAGATGAATTGAGAGCTGATGGAGCCATCTATCTTGGCTATTGCTCCTTTCAACCCCCCTTTAACTACAAGAGGAGCACAGCCGTTATTCAGAGTGGATATTACTTCCGCACCCAGGTCATGCAAAACTTCAATAAGAGGACCATTTGGCCTGGTGCGCAGGGAATTGTCACCGGTTAAAATCGATACACCGTCCACAAGGGATGCTACAGCAGTCATGAAACGCAATGTTGTACCCGAATTACCCACATCAATTACATCTTCAGGAATGTGAGGTTTGCCCTTCACTCCCTCAATAAAAAGATCCCCTTTCTCCTCATTAATCTGTGCGCCAAGCATTTTACATGCACGGATTGTGGCTTTGGTGTCTTCTGAAATAAGTGGTCTGCGAACAACACACTTCTCAGAAAGGGAACCAATAGTGATTGCCCTGTGCGTGTAACTTTTTGAGGGGGTGCAAAAACTTCACCTTTCACATTGGTACGACTGACTTTTACCCTCATTTAGCACACTCCTGTTACAATCTTTTCAATACGATCCCAGTCATGTTCATAGATATGTGCAGATACACTGATCGTTGTAATCGTACCTGTATCATAACCGGCATTCTGTGCCACATATTTTAGAAGCTGTGAAAGACCATAAAGGTTTGCAGGATAGGCTCCTGCGAAATCATGACTGCGGAAAAGAGTGGTCATATGAACCCGGTTGTTTCGGACTTTGAAATCATCGAGAATCATACATGGCACTTCATCAACTTCAGTATCAATGTATGGTATCCATGTTACCGCAGTTGCCCTGCGGGTGGTTTTACTGTTTTTGAGTTTGTCAATTATATAAGAAATCTGATCCACTTGCTCATCCCAGTTGCGTAATCGCTGCCCATAGGTATATTCGAAGTCCTGGGGATTTTTCCCGGTGATCAGCTGTTTTGCATATTCTTCCAGACGCTCCTGATTCCAGGAAATATCAGCAGGTATCTCATTGGAATAAGGATCATTGATAACAACCATAAGATTCATAAATTCCTTGATTTTACTACCCCTTTCATCAGTTACATTTACCCCGTGATTCCATATAATATTGAGTCCCCGATACCATGCATCGCTAATCGTATCGGCCTTAATTATTCGTCCTATGGGCGTGTTGTGAACCATGTCAAATCCTCTCAAGCTGCAAAGAAATAGAATTTCATGAATATATAATCTTTACCTGAATAGACCCATTATATAACAACCCATCGAAATACTAATGAAACCGGTGTATCAAACAGAATATTTATGGAAGACCAGCGGACATGCTATACTATTGGTTATGGAAATAACGTTTTTAATGAATTCCTGAATAGGTTACTGGACAATACCATAAAGATCGTTATAGACGTACGTAGTTATCCGCAATCACAGCGTCCGGAATTCAATGCAGAAAACCTGAAAATGAAACTTCCAGAGAATGAAATTGTCTATTATCACTACCCTTTGCTTGGAGGAATGGGCAAACGTTCTTATATAGAATATATGAAAAGTGCAGACTTCATGAAGGGGTTTGCAGATCTATTATACCAGATAAAAAGGAGTGCAGACAACGATACAAAAATCGCTCTTATGTGTGCAGAAAAAAATCCGCGCAACTGCCACCGCAGGCATATTGCAGAAAGACTTGAAAAAGAGGGAATGAAGGTGATGCACCTGACCGAAACAGGACAGGAATCACTCACCTTTTAATGCATATTTTCCAGACGTTTAACACGCTCTTCTGTAGAGGGATGCGTGCGGAAAAGGTTGCCAATCGTACTTTTCTTGATAGGATTGACAATGAACATATGGGCAGTACTTTCAGATGCCTTCACATCCCTTGGACTCTGTCTGTAATTGCTTGCACCCTTCTCAAGTTTAGAAAGAGCACTTGCAAGAGCCCTGGGATTTCTGGAAATACGAGCTCCTTCTGAATCCGCTGCAAATTCACGGGAACGGGAGATTGCAAGGCGTATGATCGTGGCTGCAAGGGGAGCAACGATTACAAGAGCTAGAAAGCCTATGATATTATTGCCTTCACCGTCACGTCCGCCGAGTCCTCCAAATATTGCTGCCCACTGGGCCCATGTGGCAACCAAGGTGATCACACCTGCAATTGTTGCAGCTATTGCACTGATCAGTGTATCCCTGTTCCTGACATGTGCAAGTTCATGAGCCAGAACACCTTCGATCTCCTCTGAATTCAGGATATTCATAATACCTGTAGTCACTGCCACGGCAGCATGCTCAGGATTCCTGCCTGTAGCAAAAGCATTGGGCATGGATGTCTCAACAATATAAACCCGCGGCATTGGAAGGCCGGCATTATAAGCTAAATTATGCACTATCCGGTACAGCTGTGGGGCTTCGGCTTCTGTAACTTCCTTTGCCTTGTACATTTTAAGCACAATTTTGTCACTATACCAGTAGGTACCGAAATTCATGAGGATAGCAAAGGCAAAAGCAATCAGCATTCCCCCTGTACCCCAGTACGAACCAACCATTACCAGCAGACCAGTAAGTGTTGCAAGTAATATTGTAGTTTTAAGCATGTTCTTCATGATATACCTCGAGCATACTTCGGATTATGTCAAAATAAGCTCATATTAGTAAACTAATATGATTTGTAATTCTATAAAAATGTTTCGGATAAGTTAGGTCACCCCAACAATACCTACCAAAAACAGGGCTAACAGGAACATGATCACAAGAGCAAAGATGAGGAGTACAGCACCTGGATTGTATTGTGCGCCTTCTTCTCCATTAACTTTAGTGTCTTTCATAACCATCTCCTGATGTTAATCATATGTTATTATATAAACCATTCTATTAATACGTGTCCCTTAAAAAGAAAGAGGATATTCAGATATCCTCTGTAGTAGTGTTGGATCCAGTACCATTCGCTGCTT
>JBMCCK010000134.1:0-3686 GCA_048619255.1 Methanohalophilus sp.
CTTCAATATCAAGTAACAGAAAGGTAATTGTCAGTACTCCTCCCTGGAAAAGAGCTATAAACAAAATTCCAAGTATTGTTGAATAAGTTACGTTCCGCATTTGATTGAGCAGATGTAGTTTATTTTTAGTGCTGAAAGGTAGTATATTCAAGGCCATCTCTTCAAGTTTCTTATTATCTGTGCTAAGTAGATAATACAACAGAAATACCATTATTGCTAGGCCTATAAGCTGATTCCCCAGATTTTGAATGGTTCCAAATATAAATTCGGTGATAAATTCTTCTATTATATGTACAAGTTCAGCCATTTTTAGTTCGATATTCAGGGCAGGAGCGATTTCGTCTATTATCTGGATATTTTTTTCTAAAATATCCCAATTCAAACGTGCAATATTCATCAGCTGTTTTGCTTGTTCTAATAATAGGATTATAACATAATACAAAGGAATTATAATAGTTACTAAAGACAGAAAGATAATCATAATAGACGTTATTCTCACATCAAGCTTTAATTTTTTTGTAATAAATGAATGTACTGGATTCGTTATAACATAAATTATCGCAGCTGCAAAAAAAGCTCCAATATATGGATATAATGCATAACCGATTGCAGTTGCAAGTATAATTATAGCAAGTAAGGCTATTGCTATTTTTGCATTTCTTTCAGAACTAATGGTTTTCATGCTATCATTAATTTCCTGTACTCTAAACAAATAAACGATTTTTGTTTGTTTTTATCCTCTTAATTTAGCGATTAAACTTTAATTGTGGTTATTTTTAATTTTTAATATATTTTACGCGCACATTACATCTTCACACGTGTAATATCTATGTAACGTATTGTGTTATCTATAATCGCAAAAAGCATTTTCTTGCGTACACTGTTTGCCAGCCTTATAGCTCTTGACATTACTGGCAGAGAAAACTCATGTTCCGGCCCGATCGAGTGTGCCAGGTATTCGGAATGCGGGATTTTTGAAGTTGATTTTACCTGATCATAAATCCTGAAATGTGTACCGAACTTGAATCCGGTTTTTGGAACTAGGTTTTTGTTTCTCAGGTCCTCATACACCCTGTATTTTCGGTGGAAAAGAGGCTCTATATGCGCGGCCCTTTCGCAGAATTCACTAAAACCCAGTCTGTCGCGATTGTATCTTGTGGTTACTTCAATTATGTTGTTCTTTAGCAGGAAGGCGCCCTCTACAAGGGACAGTTGTAGCCTTTTTTGGTCCAGAGGTTTGCCATAAAAGCCATTTTCATGAAGTTTACCGGAAGCTTCACCGTCCCATACAATGACACGATCCTCAAGCATTGTTGCAGGAGTCTGCAGTGAAGGATACAGTTGTTCCATATTACCTGAAGGGTTTGATTCCTGCACTTCATAATAGGTGATATCGCTTTCTTCGTCTACAACTGCAATTATGAGCTGTTTGCGCACGTTGCCGGCAGATTCCAGGTTTTTCAGAAGGACGGATAAGGGAAGGGCTACTCTTTCCGAATGGACATACACATAACTGCGGGATGAGGATTTTCCGGGTTTGCCACCCCGTGGATATACCCTGAAATCCGCAACTCCCGGCTGAACGTAAAATCCACGCTCTCGAAGGTCTTTATATACAATGTACTTGAGTTCAAAATTAGGGTTTAACAGGGAGGCACTCTTGAAATATTCTTCAAATCCAAGTGATACGCCTTCTTTTTCTATTTCGAGTTTCTCACGGTAAAGCAGGTGTGCTGCTTCAACCAGGGTCAGTATTAATTTGTCGTTTTTGGGTCTGCCGTAATAACTGGTTTCATATATCTCTTCAATTGCCTCTTTACCGGCAACAACCCTGTCTTCTTTCAATTTTCCTATCAAGCCGAGCACCTGGTAAACAGTAAATAGCGATGGCACAATGAGATTTGCTTTTATTTATAAGTTGGTTTCATTCCAGTATAGAATCCACAAAAGAACTGGCAAATTCACGATAGGAAATACCTTCCAGATGTGCATAGGATCCCAGTGTATTTCCTACTGTCATCCCGTCCCACTCACCTTTGATTCCGATTCCACGGGAAAGTTTAATGGCAAAATCCGTACTATCCGGGATATCCCTTATTTCGGAATGATGGAATTCATGACCCCTGAATGTATTTCCCTTTTTGCCTATGATCGCATCCTTTACGATCTGGCCGTTATTGTAACTAACCACACGGGTATGTCCCATAAGGGTGTGGCCGGGTAATGCTCCTACCATTTCGGTGGTGGCTTCGGGCATCTCTGCCATATGGTATGTGCCTTTACCTTTTACGCCTGTAGTGAGCTTTTCTGTCAGGTACATAAGTCCGCCGCATTCTGCATAAATTGGCATTCCTGCTCTGGAAGCTTCGCAAATCTCCCGGCGCAGGGATTCGTTGTCCTGAAGCTGGGGGGCGAAAAGTTCGGGATATCCTCCACCGATATACAATCCATCAACATCGGGTAACTTACTATCATGGACCGGACTGAAATATTCCAGGTCTGCACCTGCTAACTGGAGCAGTTCGATGTTATCATAATAATAAAAATTGAAAGCCTCGTCCAGTGCCACACCGATTTTGGGTCTTTTTCCTGTTATGTCACGGGATATGAACATGGTTTTTGGAGGTTTTTCGACAGGTTCTGCAGATCTTGCGATATTACGTATCTCTGTGATATCGACCCCTTCATCCACCCTGTCCCGGATAGTCCCGATTCGCTGGTCCAGGTCACTGATACGCCTGCGTCCTTCAATAGCCGGGATAAGTCCCAGATGACGCATGGATATCTGCATTGCATTGTCCCTGTGGATGGTTCCAAGTACGGGAATCCCGGTATAGTGTTCAATGGCTTCACTGGCCTTTTTTGCATGGCGTGGATTTCCGATATTATTCAGGATTACTCCTGCAATATTTATACTTTCATCAAAAGAAGTGTAACCTTTTACAAGGGCTGCGGCTGAACGTGTGATACTGCGGGCATTGATTACCAGCACTACGGGGCAGTTGAGTATTTTTGCTATCTGGGCAGTACTGCCGATGTCGGTGAAACTATCAAAACCTTCATAGAGTCCCCTTACACCTTCGATGATGGCAACATCTGCCTTTCCGTCAGTTTCACATCCATGGGTGAATATATCACGAATTCCTTCTCCGTCCATGAGGTAGCCGTCTATATTGCGGGCATTCCTGCCTGTGATCTCAGAATGATAACTGGGGTCAATGTAGTCCAGGCCGACCTTGAAAGGCTGTACTCTGTATCCCCTAGCAGTAAGAGCTGCTAACATTCCGGCAACAATTGTCGTCTTACCGGAAGAGGAGCGATCTGCGGATATCAGCAGACGAGGCATCTCCATAAGGTTTTGATCAGGCATACCAATTCCTTATCGGGTAAGTTCCCTGAGCCGCTCATCTGTCAGTGCCCGGGGGTCAACTGCACAATCACTGCTCATTATATTTCTTGCAAGGGCGCGATACACTTCGGCAATATCTGTGTCTCCTGCCTTTTCAAGCACTGAATAGCCATCTCTTTCGCAGTCCTGCACGATCTGTTCCTTTGGTATAAAGGCCACCAGTTCACTTCCGATCTCATTTGCAAATTTGCTAACTATCTCCCTTTCCCGGCTGACGCTGCGTGAGTTACAGATTACTCCACTAAGTTTCGTATTGATACGGGACAATCCCTTGCAA
>JBMCCK010000135.1:0-3626 GCA_048619255.1 Methanohalophilus sp.
TAAAAAATTACTTTTGTGAAATATCAGGCGCATTCCTCCCCTACCTCACGGAAGGAGACTCCTGCTTTATGAGTTGAATGATGCCAGGTTTTTTTGGACTCGATGGAATGGATAGTAAGATTTCCTGCCGCTTGTTCCAGAGCTGTTGAATCCTGTGTCTCAAAGGCCTGTTTGATATCCCTGTAATCTGAATTGATGGTATCAACCGAACCTTTCATCCATGTCAGGAACTCAACATCCTCTTTGCTCTGAGATACAGTACTATCGACATCATTTATTGTGCCCTGTAGCTCAGAACATCCCGAGATACCCAACACTAGAATTAATACTAGAAACGAAAAAAAGACTCCCCTTCTCTGCAAAATTTTCCTCCTGCAGCGTAAAGAGGAGTAAACATAGTAATATACTTTATGTATTATAATCAGGCAGACGTGTAAACCTTTACGTTTGCAGGACTTTTTGTGATATTGCCTTTTTTCACGCCGATCAGGGTATCAATCCCTTTGTTGGATGCTATGTCCAGTATACGCTGGGTAACAACACCATCAAATACTACACTTTTCACATTATTTTCTGAATTCTTCAATGTATTCACAAGATCACGTACAGGTGTTTCATTGACAACCTTATCATCCTGATCAAGCAGGCGCGCTCCAAGGGTACCTGCAAGCGATTCCGAATGAGGACTTAAACGTTTCAGAACAGGGTGTTGCGATGTTGCAGGTTTTGTTCTGGAAGGTTTAGGCTTTTCTTTTTTGATAGGTGGCTCTGCGATCTTTTTAATTTTGGCAGCGGGGTTCCTGGCACGATCGGGTTTGACCCTTTTTTCACGTTTTGGAACCCGGGCGATACGGCCACCTTTTTTAGGACCTGAAGAGCTGGTTGTTGTGATTTTTTCAGCAGGTTTATCGATAGAATAGGCTTCCATGGCCTGTTCTACCGGTACTTTCTGGCGAAGGGCGCGTATGATTTCCCGCTGTACAAGATCCTCAACCGTTTTACCATCAGGGGCACGTGCCACATAATCTATATCTGCTACCTGCAGCAGTTCCTTGATAATGAGTTTCCCTCCCCTGTCACCGTCGGTAAATGCTGTTACGGTCTTTTTCCGGGTAAGTTCTGCAACCTCAGGTGGCACATTGGTACCACCCACACAGATAGCATTCTTGATACCATAACGCAGCAGGTTCAGGACATCGGCACGTCCTTCTACCACTACAATGGCATCGGAATCAAGTACATTGGGACCGCAGGGGATATTCTTATTCTTGCCAAAGAACTGCATCTCTTCGACACGTACAGATTGACGTACTTCGTCAGCGATTTCCTGGGATTCGGGCAGGTTGGCATCAAACATACCTGTGAGAATGAACTTGGCCCTTTCAACTATGTGTTTGCGTTTGGTCGCACGAACATCCTCTATATTGCTAACTTCGATGTTCGCAGAACAGGGACCTACCCTGTCAATGGTTTCCAGGGATGCTGCGAGGATTGATGTCTCGATCCTGTCCAGACTGGAAGGAATGTGTATGTTGCCCTTGGTCTTCCCACCCTTGGTGCTTACAACGACCTCGATCCTGCCGATCCTGCCGGTCTTCTGGAGATCACGCAAATCAAGATCAGAGCCCAGCAAACCTTCAGTCTGTCCGAAGATAGCTCCTACTATATCAGGGCGTTCTATCACCCCGTCAGCATTGATTTTTGAATGAATGATATACTTTGTTGTATCAGTACTTTGCATTGTTGATTCACTCCTTATTCTTAGAGAATACAGAAAAATCGCGATCAGAACAAAGGAAAACAGAATCAATATTTCCAGAAGTCACCACATCAAGCCTGGATATTGCCGGCTCTATGTTTTTGTCCCCCACGGACAAATGTTGTACCAGCAGTCCGAATGAGCACATAAGACTGCGAACTAACTTGTTAAAGTTCAATTTTGCTTGTGTGATTGGATATTATCTAAACTATCCAATGTTATATAACCGACCTATCGGAAATATATGCTTCTATGAGTGATGAAATCTGATAATGCTTCCGTTTTATTGATCTATGGCCGCCCATCTTGGCAACCAATCGTAATGATCCAAATTTATCTGCATTGGCTGATTATTCATTAGATTATAACACCTAATGAAATTTGATAATCTTAATAATGATCATATATCTTCAATGACCAATTCTAGTTGGATTTTGTCCTTTAAGAACTTTATGGTACTTACCAAAGAACAAAAAGACAGACTTAAAGAAAAGTGTATATACATCTCCAGTGGAAATATGGGGGTCTGCTGCTAATCCTTCCGTATACCTAGAATAAATCAGTCATCTGCAATTTCTATATATTCTGGTAACACTTCTTTGCTGAGTACTATCTCGTCATTGGCACAGAGGAACTCGTATCCATCTTTTGCAGCACTGGCTGCATCTATTTCAAGTATAACCGGATTATCGGTGTGCACCGATGCTGCCTGTCTTGCACGCTGGCTGGTATTACTCAGATGAATATAGGTCTGCCTGTAAGGTTTGATACCATTTTCCAGGAGCATATCAACCTCTTCCTGACTAACCCCATAATAGAGTACATCAGAATCATACAGGGGATAATCAAGATCCACATCTATAGAATGGCCATAACGGGCACGTATGAAAGAGTCATCAATTTCATATCTCTGTTTGGGATCAGATTCCACAAGGGACACCAAACGCATCTTGCCTGCCCACTTATATCGTTTTTTCATTGCCTCACAAAAAGCATCAAACTCGATCCAGCCCTGGGCATCCATATCCAGCCCTACATCATCCGGAAAATGCCTGAGGACACCGGAAACGAAACGTCCCAGTCTCATCTCATGCTCATCATCGAGCATAAATTTACCTCTTTCCCCGCATTGGGGGCATTCCTCACCACGGAAATAGCCGTGTTCTCCACACTTTCGGATCATGATATCAGGAGAGGGATGGAACTTATGGTTAATTATATTATCGGAATGACCGGTTTCGTTAGGTTTATCACATTCGCCCTGCAATGAAGACTAACTATTCATTATTATCAAAGATTACAGGTGTGCTGATGGACGATATCGATACAGTATATGAAAAACTGGAAGGCATAATTTCCAGGGAAGAATTTGAAGCAAAGGTAGAGGAAAAAATAAAGGAAATGCATAACCTCTGTGATGTCCAGACAGCCGCCCTGCTGGTAGCACATAACCTCGGTGCTACGGAGGCGGGCGTTGAGACAATCAAGATTGCAGACATAAATGAGGCATCATCCAACGTGAATTTCACAGGAAAGGCCGTTTCTGTTTTTGAACCAAAGGAATTCAGCCGTGACGACGGCACCACAGGCAGGGTTGGAAATATTATAGTCGCAGACGAAACAGGTTCGATCAGGGTAACCCTCTGGGACGACCTTGCAGACCTTTTAAAAACCGGGGATATCAGTGCTGGTAAGACTTACAATGTCAGTGGCTACGCCAAAGAAGGTTATTCAGGAATTGAAGTTAATATCGGCAGGGGAGGCGGCATTTCTGAAAGTGAGGAAAATGTCAAAGCAAATATTAACCTCTCCGGTATCTCGGAGATAAAGGACGGAGATTCTGATGTAAATGTCGTTGGAAAGGTGC
>JBMCCK010000136.1:0-3619 GCA_048619255.1 Methanohalophilus sp.
CGAGGTCACTGCCACAATTTCGTGGCCCTGTTCCCTGTAGTCTTTCAGTAATTCTGCGACATGGCGGATTTTATCTCCTTTTTCAATGGATGTTCCGCCGAATTTCATTACATATCTCATAATAATATCACGTTATTGGATGATTTGTGAATTCTGGCTGTTATAGGGAAGAGGCGCATATAAATATTGTTACCTATTCCTGCACCACATCCATGCTCCCAGAAGTATAAATATAGCAAAAAATGCGCCCGGTGCGGGAGCCTTTTCCAGCGCATTGGCAGTTTCATTGATCTTATCGGCAGCATTCTCAGCAGCAGAGGTTATATTTTGTGCCTTATCAATAATATCTTCGTCCTGCTCTTCATCTTCCCTTTCTACAGCCGTTTCACCCACATTAAGTATGGCAGATTCAGTGACTGATACCCCGTTGGAAGTAACTGCTTTTACTTCTATGTTGTATTCACCTCTGGATAATTTTTCTATGTCGGCAGAATAGGTACCTTCATCAAGGTTTTGTCTTGTGTCAATGAGGTCTCCTTCCAGATACACTTCTACGGTGTCTGCATCTCCATTTAGCGTGTAGTATATTGTAATTCGTTCGTTCTCTGGACTCTCTGATGGAACATCAATCTCGATTTGTATTCCTTCCCCTATGTCTGTATCGCTCCTATGGGCCACGTTTTCCAGAAATACAACATCAGTATCTTCACCTTCAAATATGCTTCCGACTTTTCCCATAAAAATTGTCATTATCCGGTTACCATTTGTAAGGGTATAAACAAAAACGTCTCCCTCCTCCATATTTTCCTCTTCTTTAACGACATTCCCGTTTTTCCTGAGTGTAATAGTAACCGTATTTTCGTCAAGGTTGGAAGCTTCAATGGTGTAATCTTCTTTGAGTTCGACTTCCGACCTGATACTCACGGAGAAGGTTTTGTCCAAGATCAAGTAATTATCCAGATTAAATTCCGGGTCACGATACTGCTTAACCAGAATTTCAGAAAAGGTGTCGCCGTCTTTATCTTCAGTACCCTGCAGGCTGATATTGAATATCAGATAGTCAGTTTCTTCATCGTCTTCGTCCTCTATGGTTCTCACATACCGGAACGGATTATTCTCTTTGACAACCCCCTGTTCTACCTTTTCCTCCTCAAAGTAAACTTCTATAAATAAGTCTCCTCTTTTACTGTTTACATCAATTACATTGATTGTATATCCCTGTTCAAGTATGATACTGTCTCCCGCTCCCACTGTGATTTCTGCGTATTGGATTCGTTCCTCCATTTCTTCTGCAGCACTGGTAAAACCGCAGAAGATTGTGAATACACAAATGACGGCAATTGCAAAACGTATATATTTCATTAGTCCTCACCCTCGTATGCTTATGTTTTTAATTGTCTTATGAATAATTGGCAGTTTTGTATTTAAAATGATGGCAGGTGTTTGTATGAAATATATTGTATTAATCGGTGACGGAATGGCAGATTATCCTATTAGGGAACTGGGAGACAAAACTGTATTAGGAGCTGCGGATATTCCCCACATGGACCGTATGGCGTTGGAGGGAATAAATGGTTTGGCTACCAATGTTCCGGATGGGATGCCCGCAGGCAGCGATGTGGCTAACATGTCCATTCTGGGTTATGATCCTGCCAAACATTATTCGGGACGTGCTCCCTTGGAAGCAGCAAGTATGGGAATTGAGCTGGATAAAAATGATGTGGCTTTTCGTTGTAACCTGATTACAATTGAAAATGGCGATATACTGGATCACAGTGCAGGTCATATTTCCACTGAAGAAGCAAGTCAACTCATGCAGGCAATTGAGGATGAACTGGGTGGGGATGTTCATTTTTATCCGGGAATCAGTTATCGCCATCTTATGGTTGCCCAATTTGGTGCGGATGCTGTCTGTATCCCTCCACATGATGTGGTTGAAGACCCGGCTTCAGATCACATGCCCAGGGGTGATTCAGCAGAAAAACTCCAGGAATTGATCAGGGCTTCCTGGGATATTCTATCCGAGCATCCTGTGAATAAGAAACGTATTGAAGAAGGAAAGAGACCTGCCAATTCCATATGGTTCTGGGGTCAGGGCTATGCTCCTTCGATGCCTTCTTTTGAAGATATGTACGGGTTAAAAGCTGCTGTAATATCCGCAGTGGATCTTATTAAGGGTCTGGGCATCTGTGAAGGAATGGATGTGATTGAAGTACCCGGTGCTACCGGATATCTTGATACAAATTATGTGGGTAAGGCAGAATATGCTCTTGAAGCCCTGAAGGATCATGACATTGTTTTTGTCCATGTGGAAGCTCCGGATGAAGCGGGACATATGGGTAGTCTGGAGGCCAAGGTGCAGGCAGTTGAGGATTTTGATTCCAAAGTAGTGGGTACCATCCTTGAAGGAATAGAAAAACTGTCTGAAGAATGTACCGTACTTGTTCTTCCCGACCATCCGACACCAATTGCAGTAAGGACCCATACTCCTGATCCTGTACCATTTGTGATTTATCCATCTTTCAGTCGGGATGCCGATATTGTCAAAACTTACTCAGAAGATGCAGCTACAGATGGTATTCTTTCAACTGTCAGGGGTTGCGACCTGATACGTACCATGCTTTATCTTTGAATTCCCGTAATCTTTTTATAGAAGTAAAAATAGACAATATTCTGTTATTTCCGCAAAAGGGATAACAGGAGTGGTATAATATGAAAAGAGGACTAATACGCAGGGATACTTCACCTTCAGTAAGCAGATGGGATCCATTCGATGAGATAAAACAGACACAGGATTATCTTAACGACCTGTTCAGGGAATTCTTACCTTCGGTTCAATGGAAGGGTGGTGAAACTTTGGCTCCACTTGTGGATGTTCAGGAGAAGGATGATTCCGTAGTAGTAACTACAGATCTTCCAGGAGTCGATAAGAATGATGTGGACATCCGTGTGTCTGAGGGCATGATTGAGATTAGTGCAACATGCAAAAAGGAAGAAGAGAAAGAGGAAGAAGGTTACTCCCAGAAAGAGCGCAGTTATTCAAGTTTCTCTAGGGCTGTCTCTTTGCCAGCTTCTGTGACTGAGGAAGGTGCCACGGCCAAACTTGAGGAAGGGGTGCTGACGGTTACATTACCAAAAACCAAAGAAGCTGAAAAACCGAGGATCCCAATCGAATAAATTAGTTAAATGGGATATTACCTCTCTGCAGATTGCAGGGAGGTTTCATTTTTTTTGCGGCATCAGTTAAGTTCTGTCCTCATACTTTGCTCAGTGGGGGTAACTCTCATCATCGCCGCAGTTCAATATATAGGGCTAGTATTATTTATGAGCTGCTGTATTTTCCTGTGGAGTTGAAATAGGTGAGGATGGAAGCCTTTACTGTTGATGATATACCTCTGATAAAACCCGGTGACGACATTGCGGCAATGATATGTGAACGTGCCGGGCTGGAAGATGGCGATGTGCTGGTTATTGCTTCTACCATCATTGCAAAAGCCGAAAATGAACTGTTTTCCCTTGAAGGCATTACGCCCTCTGACCGTGCAATTGGGATTGGCAAAAATGATGATAAAGACCCACGGCTTGTACAGGCTGTACTCGACAGATGCAGTGAGTGTTT
>JBMCCK010000137.1:0-3609 GCA_048619255.1 Methanohalophilus sp.
GATTATAATAATTATTCATGAGAAACACGACTACTTATTAGAAATATAATACAGAAATCATTTATTTCTTACTCTATATGGTAATATTTCATCTTTGGGTATCGTATGAATATATTTTTGTCTGAATTCAGGGTTCCTCATCATGCAATAATCGGAATTGGAACGATATGCCTGATGTTTGCCCATATTGTCCCATATTGACGAGAGGCTTTCTTCTTTTATATTTCCAAATGACAGGGGCGTGTAGGCACATGGTATGACCTCACCTGCAGGTGTGGCATGCATCCATCGCCTTCCGGCAAAACAACCAAACATATCCGGACCCATGAAATATGGGAATGAAGTAACACGTGGCCCGTCTGCCCCACTGTTCATCCGTTTTTGGAACCGTTCCATGTTCTTGACATCCTTTGGGGTGATGACTTCATCTTCATGTTCAAGCCAGCGACCCACAGCAACGATCTCATAAACAGACATTTCCTGCATGCGCATATCCGCAGCAAGACCATAGAAATCTTCAAGATCATCTATATTATCGGGTGAGACAACCACAAACATATCTGCCATTATGCCAGCTTCTAAGGTGTTCTTAATACCAGCAACAGCATCCCTGTATGCCCCATCCCTGCCACGAATACGATCATGTTCTTTTTCGAAAGGACTGTCGATGCTTATTCTCATGGAATACATTCCCGCATCCTTCAACTGCGCAGCCCTATCAGGAGTAAGGCCAAAACCAGAAGTAAAACAGGTTGCAATACACCTGTCCTTATCAACTGCCCTGACCATTTCGGGAAGATCCTTTCGAAGCATTGTTTCTCCGCCATCGAAAGAAATAAGGTAGGCCCCAAGATCAAGGGATTGATCGATAGCGCTGTTTATTTGTTCGGCAGTTAGTTCTTCCTCAGTAACAAAACCCGCAGCTCCGCAGTGAATACAATTATTCGGACATCTATCTGTAATAGCGATTGAAAATTGATCAGGCACACGTTTTTTCATGATGGCAGCAATCTGGGAACTGATCATCCGGTTGAATGCATTACTGGGAATTGGTGGAACCCATGTTGAAAATATAATCTCTTTATCATTAAATGTAATGGGTTTTTCTTCCTGAAAAATTCGGTTAATACGTTTCAGAATAGGTTTTGCAAGGGTGGAGAGGGGACCCTCACTGGTGAGTACAACTTTATCATCTTCCACATTTGCATCAACTTTAATCATGGGTTTTTCATATACTCTCATAAATTCACCTTTTTAGAATTTCTTTGTTCCAACTTCAGAGAAAAGGCCTTTTGTGGCATAGTTGGTTATCTCATGTAATTTATTTCTAGATTGGGAAGGCGGGAAATGATCGATTATTTCATGTGCTTCAGAAACTAGTTGTTCAACAATTTCCCTGGTTTTGTTATTGCTTGTACATCGGCCATATACTGCCTGTATATGCCTACCAGCGAAGGAGACATGTGTATTGATTCTTTGTTATTTACCTTACTGGTGTATTCCAGCATATCATCAACGATTTGATAGGCAGTTCCGAGTTTAGTGCCAAAGAGCCTGAATTTAGAAACTGTATCCTCATCCTTTCCTGCAACATAGGCCCCCATCGCTGCCGAGGCAGCAAAAAGTGAAGCAGTTTTCTTCTCAATACAATTGAAATACTCAGCAAGATTGTTGCTGTTCTTTTCCAGCAAATCTACATCCATGGCCTCACCTTCGGCCATTTCCATACCTGCCTTGCCGAATTCCGTACCTACTTCTTTGCCGTATGCAGATATTAGTTCAATGGACTTGGATATCAGGTAATCTCCCGCAAGCATTGCTGCAGGGGTACCATATACCTCATGGGCGGTCTTAGCTCCCCTTCGCAATATACCCCTATCCAGCAGGTCATCGTGAATAAGGGATGCAGAGTGGATAAGTTCAATTGCCAGGGCAGCATCAAGGGCATTTTCAATTTCGCTGCCGCATATACGGGATGACAGCAGGAGGATCACAGGACGTGTTTTTTTCCCGCCGGATTGACATATGTGGGCAACTACTTTCTTCATTTTGGAACCGTTGTCAATTTCTTCCACAAAGTCAATTAATGCTTTGTTTATACTCCGGCATTCATCCCATTTTTCAAAATCCATCGATTGGCCTCTTTGAGATAGACATAGGTTATTCGGAGTACTTGGAAGGGCAACCCATAACAATTTTTTCCGCTTTGAGATTTCCCTGCCTATCTATTTTTCCTTCAATACTCAGTTCCTTACCTTCCTCAAGATTGGGCGGCAGATCACCGGTATATTCAACTTCAATGTAATTTTCAGGTTGTTCTATGTCCTGGAGCATGAAAGTTATATTACCAGGTTTTACATCCAGTGTTCCTTGCTTGATGGCACCCATTGTGTTGATGTCATTTTCTTCAAAATCATCTATATTTTCTTTAATTTCTGATACCATGTAATAAGTCTGGCCGGTATCTATGCCCCATAAGCCCAGGATAGCAAAGGCAAGTATTGTAATAACTGCAAGAATTTGTTTTTGCTTTTTATCCATCAGTTTCCCTTCATTCAGGATTTTAACCGTTCAAATTCACGAAGAAGCTGTGAATGTTTTCGAATCAGGAATATTGTATATGAAACTATTGCTATAATCACAATCAAAAATGCTGTGTCCAGTGAGTCCATGTTTTGCACCACAACTCATTTGCAATTAACTAGATTACCCATCTCTTATATGTGTCATGTGGTCCTGGCAAATATTCTATATATTTGATCAATGGTACAATCAGTATACCATTATTTAAATAAATTGAAATGGCTGTGATATGATTATGTCAGAAGAACCCAACCCTCCAAGATTAATTGCCTGGGAATTGACATCCAGATGCAATCTTTCATGTGTGCATTGCAGAGGTGCATCCACCAGTGAAGAAACTATTGGTGAACTGGATACTTTCGAGGCAAAAACATTCATTGACCAGGTCGCTGCCCTTGGCTCTCCGATATTAATTCTCAGTGGAGGTGAACCACTTGTTCGGTCCGATGTATATGAACTTGCCCAATATGGCACAAATAAAGGCCTCAGGGTGGTACTTGCTACAAACGGCACCCTCCTTGAAAGGGAAACTGCAAAAAAACTCAAAGAAGCGGGAATAAAAAGGGTAAGCATAAGCCTTGATGGGGCAGACTCTGCAACCCATGATGGATTTCGAGGGATCGAAGGTGCCTTTGACAAAGCCATGGAAGGAATTAATACCCTCAAAACAGAAGGCATGGATTTTCAGATTAATACTACAATAACCAAAAGAAATCGTGGAGAGATTACACGTATCCTGGAAATGGCGACTTCGCTGGGAGCCGAGGGGCTCCATATTTTCCTGCTTGTACCTACAGGCAGAGGAGAAAACCTTGCAAATGAGGAAATACCTCCGGCAGAGTATGAAAGAATACTGCACTGGTTCTATGAACAAAAAAAACATACTTCCCTTGAACTCAAAGCGACCTGTGCGCCCCATTATTTCCGGATTATGCGCCAGTGTGCGGAAAAAGAAGGCATGGAAGTTTCAATCAATACCCATGGTTTTGATGCTGTGAGCAGAGGATGTCTGGGTGGTACTGCCTT
>JBMCCK010000138.1:0-3560 GCA_048619255.1 Methanohalophilus sp.
ACTGTTTTAGTGAGAAACATACAATAGTATGTTCACTTACTTATTATAAAAAATTGCTTTTGTGAAATATTAGACGCATTCCTCTCCTGCCTTACGGAAGGGGACTCCTGCTTTACGAGTTGAATGAAGCAAAAAGCAATGTCGAAGATTATTTGTACTGCTAATAGTATCTCCATTGTACCCTTAATTAAAGAGCAGGTGTCATTATGGAAATTAACGGAGTAGAAATCGAAGATACTTTTGCAGAAGCATTCCCGATAAAGATCGGAAGAGTACTGATCACAGCCTTGAACGAAAAATGGGCAAGGGTAGCTGCACAGGAAGCCACAGGTTTCGGTACCTCTGTCATCATGTGTCCCGCAGAAGGTGGTATTGAAAGAGTTGCAAGTCCGGATGAAACCCCTGACGGAAGACCTGGCGTGTACATCCAGATCTGCACCTTCGGCTACAAGTCCCTGGAAGAACAGCTCCTGGAAAGACTGGGTCAGTGCGTATTGACCGCTCCCACAACAGCAATGTTCAACGGTCTTCCGGATGCTGAAAAACAGTTTGACACCGGTTTCAAGCTCAAATTCTTCGCAGACGGTACCGAATCTGAGACCGAGGTCGGTGGCAGGAAAGCCTACAAGATCCCAATGATGGAAGGTGACTTCATCACCGAGCACTCCATGGGTGGAGTAAAAGGTGTGGCAGGCGGCAATTTCTTCATTTTCGGAGACTGCCAGATGAGTGCCCTCAATGCTGCAGAAGCAGCAGTTGAAGCCATAGAGAAGGTAGAAGGCTCCATAACCCCCTTCCCCGGTGGTATAGTGGCCAGTGGCTCCAAACCAGGTGCCAACAAGTACACTTTCCTCAAAGCAACAGCAAACGAAAAATTCTGCCCCTCCATCAGGGACCAGGTTGAGGATACCCAGATCCCCGAAGGTGTGGGAGCAGTTTACGAGATCGTTATCAATGGTGTCAGCGAAGAAGCAATTTCCAACGCAATGTCAGCCGGTATAAAGGCATCCGTAAAGGTTCCGGGTATCAAGAAGATCTCCGCAGGCAACTACGGCGGAAACCTTGGCCCCTACAAATTCAATCTCCATGACCTCGTATGAACCGGGGTCCTCTCTTTTTCTTTCTTGGATTCGGTAATGATGCTTGAAAGTGAACCCTCTGAGCGTATTGATCCGCGTGCATTGAAATCCTGGTTTGTAAGCGGACTCTTGCTAGGTATAGTCCTCTTTTCAATCCCGGTAGCATACATTTTTCTGATAGGTCCTGCGTGGAATTTGCCACGGGAATGGGGCTGGGTAGGTATAGCACTGGTAACAGTATTCACATTATGGTCGGCAATAATTGCACCTCAACTCAGGATACGTTTCTGGCGCTATGAAATAAGAGAAAATGAAGTCGACATTCAGAACGGTATTTTCATTATCAGAAGAACTCTTATCCCCATGGTCAGGATTCAGCATGTTGATACTGAGCACGGTCCTGTGATGAGATTCTTCGGGCTGGCAACATTAAGGATCTCCACAGCTGCTACAGACCATTACATTCCCGCTTTATCGAGGGAAAAAGCTGCAGAGCTCATGGGAGAAATAGCAGCTCTTGCAAGAGTAAGTGATGAAGATGTCTGAGTATAAGCACCAGCATCCATTCATGATAATTCTGGAAACTGTCAAAAGCATAATATATGCAGTACCACCGGTGTTCTTCTTTACATTATCACTAAGGAATGAATTGAATAGTTTGGACATTCCTTTTCTGGCTGCTATTGCTTTGATCGCAACCCTTACCTATTCTACAGCCAAATGGTATTTTTTCACCTATCAGTATGAAAATGGCTACCTGCACATAAGAAAGGGATTGCTGTTTAAGAAGGAAAGATCAATCAAGAGGGAAAGAGTCCAGACGGTTAATGTAATCACAAATTTTATACAAAAACTCCTGGGAATTACAAGTTTACATGTCAAAACAGCCGGCAGTACAGAAGCAGAATTGTCCCTCACTGCTATAACCCTGCAGGAAAGCCAGAACATAAAGAGCTATTTAGAAAACCATGCAACAGACAGGTCCGGCAAAAATCATACAGGGGAATCAGAAACCGGGAATCCAAAAGTAGATACTGTAAATACTTACAATATCCCGCTATGGAACCTGCTTCTGGCAGGAGCCACTTCAGGAAGGTTCATGTTGCTTTTTTCCCTTATAGCGGCTGCATTATCCCAGCTTTATCCATATATTCCTGAAAGATATCTAGGGCTTGTTCTTGAGCAGGTAATTTCCCAGAACAATGTCAATATCAGTCTACTTCTGATACTAATATTTGGATTATTGCTGCTTTCGTGGATCATATCAACCCTGGTCTTTGCAATCCAATACGCCAATTTCACCCTGCAACGTCAGGAAGATGATATCCGGATATCCTACGGCGTGATCGAACAAAAGGAATACAACCTGAATATGAAACGAATTCAGGCCCTGTCTGTAAAGAACAGTTTGCTGCGACAGCCTTTCAGCCTGTGTTCCATCTATGCAGATGTTGCCGGAGGCAGCTCTGAAAAACAGGATTATGTGACTACATTATATCCCCTGCTGCATGTAAGGCAACTATCAAAATTCATGGACAATATGTTCCCTGAATACAGTATTCCTGAAGATATGCATCCCCTGCCATTAAGGTCAAGGAAACGTTACATTATACGTTTAGTAGTTCCGATTCTTGCGATTGTTTTATTGCTCCAGCTGGTTCCCTACGGATGGGTATCCTTGCTGGTCCTGCCTCCTGCCTTCTTATTGGGACTTTCCCGTTATAATACAGGAGGAACTGCTATTCTGGAAAAACAATTAACGCTCAGATTCCGGAATATCAATCGCTATAATGTATTCGTATTGAGGGACCATATCCAGACTATGCAGATAAGTTCCAACCCTTTCCAGCGCATGAGTGACCTGGACACAATCAGGATTTCCGTATTGTCATCAAGAGGCGGAAACCGGTTTACAATCGCTGATGTTGACACAGAGGAAAGTGGGAAAGTCTGGAACTGGTTTTCCCGTAACTAAAGTTACCTATACTTCATTTTAAAGACCCAGCAGGGATAATCCAGATGAGAGAGAATTGCGTATTAATTCCAGCGGATCCACTCCTGTGACCTGTATCATAACCCAGGCTCCCAGGAATGTACCGACCACACTTCCGATATTTGCCAGGGCTGCCACCAGAACTACTTTAAAAAATTTATTCTTACGTGCCTCTGCAAAGGATTCGGTATTCATCATAGCTTTGAAATCGTCGGTCGTAGGATGACGTTGTTTCGCTTCCACAAGGCCTGCAAACCAGCCGGCAGCCATCATGGGATTCAAGGAAGTTAGCCAAGCCACACCAAAGGATGTCGCTATCGAATAGGGATGTCCTCCGGCAATAGTTGCTCCCAGGGCACTCAGGGTACCGTTTATGATAAACCACCAACCAAAGGCGATCAACAGGAGTTCGATGGAAGTCCCTGAAAGGATCAGTAAAAGAAAGGTAGCAAGTGCCAGGGCCACGATCGCGATACCGAAAACTTTCA
>JBMCCK010000139.1:0-3558 GCA_048619255.1 Methanohalophilus sp.
GATCAAGGATAAGTGGACGGATCCAGCGGTTGTGGTGGTGGACTCAAACCTCAATTTTGCGATCCCTGTCCTGGGCGGACATCATGGAGGCAATGAACTGGTCAGAAAGATTGCTGAAATTGGTGCAACCCCGGTTATTACAACTGCCACCGAAGTCCATAACCGCAATTCTGTTGAGGGTATTGCCAAAAAAATGGGGTGCGACATAGTGAACAAGGAATCCACAAAGGATGTGAATTGTGCACTGCTGGATCAGGATGTTGAGGTTTTAAAAATAAAGGGGCCAAAAATAGTGATCGTGGATAAAGATGTGTCCGTACTTAAAAGTGAACAGGAAGATACATGATTATAGGAATCGGTGCCCGCAGGGGAATTCAAGAGGAAGAAGTCCTCAAAGCCATTTCTCAGGCATTGGAAATAACAAATACCAGAAAGGAAGATATCGAAGCATTGGCCTCAGCGGAACTCAAAAAAGATGAACAGGGACTTAAAAGCGCAGCCAAAACCATTGGCGTGCCAATTCACTTCCTGCCCCATTCCAAACTTAATGAAATCGATGTGCCCTCCAAATCCAGGGCATCAAGGTTTGGTCTTAAAGGTGTGGCAGAACCCTGTGCACTTGCACTTTCTACTAACCGAAATCTGATAATGAAAAAGAAAGTATATGGAAGGATTACAATTGCAATCGCAGACTGATAAAAAAGGAAAACTCTATGTAATCGGAATTGGACCCGGTTCGGTGGAACAACTAACCATTGCATCCAGGGATGCTATCCTGAATTCTGACTACATAATTGGTAATGGCACATATCTTGATCAGGTCAAGGAACTCCTCAATGATCAGGAAATCATCAGAAGTCATATGGGAAAGGAAGTTGACCGTGCCAAAAAGGCAGTGGAACTTGCAGAGGACAATGTTGTCTCAATGGTAAGCGGTGGAGATGCCAATGTATATGGCATGGCCGGTCTTGTACTGGAAGTTGCCGAACATCATGAACTGGATGTGGATATCGAAGTCCTGCCCGGTGTTACCGCCATCACCGCAGGAGCAAGTGTGCTGGGTGCACCTATTGTCAATGATTTTGCAGTGATAAGCCTCAGTGACCTGTTAACACCATGGGAACGTATCGAAAAAAGGCTCAGGGCTGCCTCTGATGCTGACTTTATCATCTCTCTCTACAACCCGAAAAGCAGACAACGTAATTCCAACTTCAGAAGGGCCATTGAAATAATTCAAAAAACAAGGGATGGGGCATCCCCTGTGGGACTTGTGAAAAATGCACTGCGCGGAGATTCCCAGGAAATGAAGGTAACTACCCTTGACAAAGTGCTGGATTATGATGACTGGGTGGATATGAGGACAATGATATTGATCACAACACCCGAATCCCGCATATGGGGAGGGAATGGTATGGAAAAGATAATAACACCCAGGGGGTATCAGAGGAAATATGACTACTGAAGAACAAAGCGGCCAGGAACTTGACAACCTTGTGCAAATCACAATGGAAGCCGAACCTGAACTCGTGGATATGTGCCAGGACCTGGGGGCCCAGACCGAAGAAGCAAAAGCCATTTACATGACCAGCAGGCGTATTGCCAGCAAACTGGTTGGAGATGATTCTCCTCAGGGACGTGTCAGACAGAGATGTATGATATCCACAGGCGACCCTGAAGTTGCCGAAATAATGCGCTTCAAGAATGATCCAATTAAGGCAGGGGTTGAGGCGATAAAAAACGGCGCTCCCATTTTTGTCGATATCAATATGGTAAAAGCAGGTGTTACAAAAAAGGGTCATGATTGCCCGGTAATCTGCGTCCTTGATGAGGATAAAGATGCACAAATTGCTCACAAATATGGCATTACAAGAACAGCAGCCGGGTTTTTGAATTGTCGTGACAGGCTTGAAGGAGCAATTGTAGCCATAGGAAATGCTCCTTCTGCTGCATTTGCAGTATGCCGCATGATTGATCACGGAATAAAACCCGCTCTTGTAATTGGGACGCCTGTGGGATTTGTCAATTCTGCCGAATCCAAGGAAGAGGTTCGCAAACGGGATATTCCCTCTATAACCTGTGTAGGTACACGGGGTGGGACGCCTATAGCTGTGGCCTGTGTGAATGAAATTGTGGCGATCAAAAGAGATGAGGAAAACTGTGACTGATCAGAAGGTCACAAAGGGGTTGATGCTGAGCATCCAGATACCTGCGATAATCAACACCAATCCTGCTCCTTTTTTTATATGATTCTGATATTTTGCAACGTTGCCAAGGCTACCCGTAAAATGGGCTGTATAGGCAACCAACAGCATCGGTATCGCAAAACCCAGCGAATAAATGGAAAGCATCGCTGCCCCATAGTATATATTGCCTTCAACTGCTATCCTGGTGAGCACTGCACCGAGAATCGGGCCGATGCAGGGAAGCCACAAAACCCCCAGGGACAGTCCCAGGAGCACTCCCCCAGCTACTCCCCTATTTGCAATGGCGGGTACAGGAATCTTTGAAAAGATATTGAATATTTCTATATTGCTTACCATAACGATGCCAAAACCAATAATGACAGCAGCAGCCAGGATATTCAGGTAGGTAAGGTAGTCGCGCAGAGCATTACCAAATGCAGAGGTTATGATTCCCATCAATACAAAGGATATGCACAATCCCAGAACAATGGCAAGGGGCCTGAAACGACCTCTGTCTGTGGAGGAGGCGAAGAGGGCGGGTAGCAGGGGAAAGATGCAGGGGGAAACAATGCTAGCAATACCCGCAACAAAGATGGCAATGGGGGTTATGTTATCGGTGATCACTTGTATACCGCCTTTATATTATGATGTATTATTCTGCCTGTAGGTGATAGCATTGTCCAGTGTCTGCCTGAGGGTATTATCATCTGTCAGTCCCACATAACGTGTGGAGCCCCGGTCAAAGGAAACATTGCCATCAGGCCCCATGAACAGATACTTGTCGTCTTTGATTCCTGTAATGACACTCATGTCCGGTATTGAAGATACTCCGAAGAAGGAGGCTACATCACCCTCTTCATTAATGTTTACCATGAGTACAGAAGCTTCTCCTTCATAATCATCTGAAATGCTATCCAGAATAATATCCTGGTCTCTACAGGGAGCACATGTCGGTGAACCGAACTTGATTAGCACAGGTTCCTTTTCCAATAAGGTGTTCAGTTGCTCAATATCTTTAATGTTCGATTCCTGTACAATGTTTTCCTGTTGCTGGCTAACTTCAGGAGTTGTGCAACCAGCAGCCACAAATGCCAGTAGCATCACAATCAGCACAAATCCATACATAATTCTGTTACCCGCTATCATCCATTAAAAGAGTGTTATACTAAAATATAAGTATTATGCATGGTATGCCCAAATTCACACAAAACCATGGTGTAAAAAAATTAGTCATTATTAGAGACCATCAAATTAGCTTTTCGCTTTAAAAGCGTAACTCTTTTTTCATCACCACTGAACGTTGCATGAGCGTAACTCATACATTACGTTTATATATTAGAAAATGTGCCAGTCCATGAAATATTATCACAATGTT
>JBMCCK010000140.1:0-3554 GCA_048619255.1 Methanohalophilus sp.
CAATAACGATTGCTTCTGGGTGTGATGGATTAAATTATTAGTGCAATATCTCTTCAACAGAAACCCTTATATACCTAAATTGCCAATCATCTACTATATTACCCTATACCATAGGTGTGTTTTTACAAATTGATTTCTCGTTTTTTGCTGAGGTATACTGATGGATAATGACAAGCATTTAAAAGGCACAACCACTGTAGGCATAGTTTGCAGTGATGGAGTTGTTCTTGCCACTGAAAAAAGGGCAACTATGGGCAACTTCATAGCCAGCAAAACCGCAAAGAAAATATACCAGATCGATGACCTGGTCGGGATGACCACTGCTGGCTCGGTAGGTGATGCCCAGCAGCTTGTGCGGATGATTAGTGTGGAATCCAAACTCTATAAAATGAGGAGGCAGGAATCAATAACCATCAAAGGCCTCACAACTTTACTCTCCAATATCCTTGGTGGGCAACGCTATTTCCCTTTAATGGTACAACTCCTTATAGGTGGCGTAGATAAGAATGGACCTGCTATATTTTCACTCGATGCGATGGGTGGAAATATTGAGGAGACAAAGGCCGTTGCTACGGGCTCTGGTTCACCGATGGCTTATGGTGTTCTTGAAGACCGCTATCATGAAGGTATCAATGTCGAAGAGGGTATGGAACTTGCAATCCGTGCTCTTTACAATGCCATGAAAAGAGATTCGGCTTCTGGAAATGGTATCGATGTTGTCAAAATAACAGCAGATAGCTATAATAGGATTGAGACTGGAGAGGTGGACAAAATACTTGAAAACCTGAAATAAGCTACCTTATTCATCTTATTTTTTAAAATACTCTTTCCATATTTTCTACTTTTTTATAATACAGGAAGGCATTTTTAATGGTCATAGAAGATATCCTAGAAGGATTAAAGAAAAAAATTGAGAAGAATCTTCCGGCTGGCACTACAATTTCAAATGTAGAATTTGAGGGTCCTCAGCTTGTGGTATATACAGAAGAACCCCGAAAATTTGCTGATAATGGCAACATCGTACGTACCTTGGCCAAAAATTTAAGGACCAGAATAGTTGTTCGTCCTGATCCAAAAGTACTTTTGGCACCAGAAGAATCTATCGACCTTATTAACCAAACTGTTCCCGAGGATTCGGGAGTTACAAATTATGATTTTGCTCCGGACGTCGGGGAAGTGATAATTGAAGCGGAAAAACCCGGTCTTGTAATAGGCAAACATGGGGAAACTCTTCGTGAAATAACCAAGAAGGTAGGCTGGACTCCGAAAGTTGTCAGGACTCCGCCGATAAAATCCCGTACCGTGAAAAATATACGGGAATTCATGAAAAAGAATCATTCTGATAGAAAGGATATCCTAAAAACAATAGGAAGGAAAATTCACAGGGAATGCACTTCCAAGGACCACTGGGTACGTCTTACTTCCCTTGGTGGCTGTCGTGAAGTGGGTAGAAGTTGTTTCCTGCTTTCCACTCCGGAATCCAAGATTATGATTGATTGTGGTGTCAATGTAGGTTCCGACGATGATATGACTCCTTATCTTTATATTCCTGAAGTACAGCCACTAAACCAGATTGATGCGGTAGTTATTACCCATGCACATCTCGACCATCAGGGTCTGGTGCCTCTTCTCTATAAATATGGTTATGATGGACCAATTTATTGTACCCATCCGACCAGGGACCTGATGGTTTTGCTTGAACTGGACTTTATCGACGTGGCTGCCAAAGATGGAAAACGGATCCCCTATGAATCTGCTGATGTGCGTAATGCACTAAAGCACAGTATCGTGCTGGAATATGAAGAAGTGACTGATATTGCACCTGACATCAAGCTCACCTTCCACAATGCAGGTCATATTATTGGATCTGCGGTGTCCCATTTCCATATAGGGGATGGTTTGCATAATGTAGTAATAACCGGCGACTTCAAATATGGCCCTACACGCCTTTTCAATCCTGCTGTAAACAAGTTCCCCCGTGTTGAGACCGTTATTACGGAATCAACTTATGGTGCCTCCAATTCTATGCAGCCTGCATTGAAAGATGCTGAAAAGAACCTGCAAAGAATTATCAAGGAAACTATAGATAGGCAGGGTGTTGTGCTTATTCCTGCATTTGCTGTGGGAAGAAGTCAGGAGGTTATGATTGTCATAGAGGAAGCTATCAGGAAAGGTATTATTGATGAAGTTCCGGTTTATCTTGATGGTATGATATGGGAGGCAACTGCAATCCATGCTACCTATCCGGAATACCTGAACAATGACCTGAGGCGCCTTATTTTCCAGAAAGGACAGAATCCATTCCTCTCTGAATGTTTCAAACCGGTGGATTCTAATGAACTCAGGAGAAACATTATTGAAAATCCACATCCATGTGTGATCCTGTCTACTTCCGGTATGATGAGTGGTGGGCCGATTATGGAATATTTCAAAGCCTTTGCACCTAATGAAAGGAATACTTTAGTGTTTGTTGGCTATCAGGCCGATGGGACTCTGGGTCGCCGTATCCAGAAAGGCTGGAAGGAAATTCCCTTATCTTCTGGAGGTAGGGGTTCAGAACCCGTGCTAATGAACATGGATGTTGAAATTGTGGATGGTTTCTCCGGCCACTCTGACCGTAAGCAACTCATGGAGTATTTCAAGCGCATGAAACCACAACCAGAACGTGTTTTCACAGAGCACGGTGATGAACGTTCGTGTATAGATCTTGCAAGTTCTGTCCATAAAAGAAAGAAAATTGAAACAAGAGCTCTTACCAATCTGGAAACTATAAGACTGGTATAAAACTTCAATCAAGAAGGCTGCAGAGGTACTCTACAAGTTCTCTGTGGTCTCTTACAACAATATCTGCCCTTTTGAGAAGATCAGCGCTGACATAGGTTGGAACTGCAATGCAAAATAATCCTGCATTCTTTGCGGCTTCAACTCCTAAGGGCGCATTTTCCAGGACAATGCATTTATCTTTTTGTACTGCAAGCCTTTCCACAGCAGTCAAATAAGGTTCCGGGTCAGGTTTACCCTTCTCTATATCTGTTCCTGAAATAATTGTATTGAATATTTCGGGGTAGAATTTTTCCATCAGCGTTTTAACAATGGCACGGTCGGATCCTGAGACTACTGCAAGTTTGAATTTTGTTTGCAGGGATTTGAAAGTTTCATCCATTCCTTCAAATACGTATGCCTTCTGGTTCTCGAAAAAAAGTTCTTTTTTTCTTTCATGTATCTGCTCAATATTCTCTTCAGTTGGCACCAGTCCTTGCTTTTCAAATATCTTTTCTATAATTCCTCTGTGATTTGATCCTTCGAGAATGTATATTTCTTCCTTTTCGATATCTATCCCTGCTTCTTTGAATGAAGTTTTCCAGGCTTGTGCATGGAATGACATCGAATCTACAAGTACTCCATCGACATCTGATATGATTGCCTCTAAGTTTTCGGGTATTGCAGTTTTATCCATCACAGTTGAGTACTATTCTAGCTTATTAAAAGGTTGTTCGAACAGATTATAACGATACAGGTCCCATGTTACTATGGTGAATTCGCATGTCTAAGTT
>JBMCCK010000141.1:0-3551 GCA_048619255.1 Methanohalophilus sp.
AGGCGAGTGAAAATGCTTCTGCCGGTACCCATTACCTAAATCTGGAGGTAGTAGGGGGGAGTGATATGTCTGATCTGAATTACAAAATTCCCGTTAAGGTTGACAACCGGGAAGTACGGTTGATAGTTGACAACCTACCCGGCATAGCAATTAATGAAATATGTGAAGTTTCGGTGGGTGTTGTAAATCCCGGAGCAGGAGATGTTACAGGAGTTACAGTAATTCCACATGGAGAAGGCTTATCCATTAAACCGGAGGAACTTTTTGTAGGAACTATTGCCGCTGGAAACAAAGCTACAGCCAATTTCACCTTGAATACGATGGACTCACACTCCGGCCTAAAAGATGTTTATTTTACAACTGATTACTATAATGGTGACAACAAACATGAAAGCATTTCTTCCAGTTCTGTTATTGAGATAGTAGAACGTCAATCCCTGATATTCACCAATCTGGAAATAATCAGGCAGGCAGACCGTTACAGTATTTCCGGAGATATCAATAATTTTGGTTCAACACAGGCAAAAAACATTATAGTTTCGATACCTGGAAATAAATCTATTACACCCCTCCAACCCTATGCAAGTTATTTTGTCGGAACGCTTGAAGAAGATGATTTCAGCAGTTTTGAGCTTTCAGCCAGAGTTGGATCTGAAAATGTTTCTTCGATTCCTGTGCTTATTGAGTTCAGGGGTACTGATAATGCCTATGCAAGTGTAACTGATGATATCCCGATGGAAGAGTCTGCCATCTCATTTTCTTCTGAATACGGTTCTTCAAACACTTCTGAAAAAATGCCTGTCACTTACTGGGGTGCCCTTGTCCTTGTGCTTGCCATGATTGGTTTTGTAATCTATCGCTCCTGGAAGAAATCCACAAATGAAGAGGATGAAGGAGAAGAGGATGATGACCTCTATAGTTGAAGTGGATAATGCGATACGTACCTATCATATGGGCTCATCAAAGGTACACGCTCTTAAGGGTGTCTCATTTGAGGTCAGAGAAGGCGACTTCCTGGCCATCATGGGCTCTTCGGGTTCAGGCAAATCCACCATGTTGAATCTAATCGGTTGCCTCGATAAACCTACAAACGGTACTATCTATATCAATGGTGTAAATATTGCCAAACTCAATGATGACGGCCTGACAGGCATACGCCGGGATAATATAGGATTTATTTTCCAGCAATTCAATCTAATACCCACTCTTACGGCTCTGGAGAATGTAGAAATACCGATGATATTCAAACGCCTGGGTCCAAAAAAACGCAGGAAAAAAGCTCTGAGGATGCTTGAACTGGCACAGCTTGGGCGTGAATATGCAACTCACAAACCGGGTGAATTATCCGGAGGCCAGCAACAAAGAGTGGCAATTGCAAGGGCTCTTGCAAATGATCCTCCTATTATCCTTGCCGATGAACCCACTGGTAATCTGGACTCGAAGACTGGAAAGGGAGTTATGGAACTGCTGAGTGAGCTGAATAGGCAGGGAAAGACACTGATTGTCGTTACCCATGATCCCAAGATAATCGAATATTCAAACACGACAATTTACCTGCAAGATGGGGAGGTAGTTGATGAAATTGATTAAACGTCTCCGTCGTAATATGTATGCCCAGCTTGCTGAGCGTAATCTCAGGCGCCAGAAAGTACGTACTGCACTGGCTGCTATTGGTATTATTATTGGGGTCATGGCTATTGCTTCCATGGGGATTTTGGGTAATACTCTCAAACTGTCGGTATCTGAATCGTTCAGTGATGTAGGGGATAAACTTGTGGTCTACCCGGCTATGGGAGAGGACTCAATCACGCAGGATCAGGTAAAGAGGATGGAAAGAATTGCCGGTATAGAACATATTATTCCCTATCGCAGTTCTGGTGAGGCAGTAGAACACAGGGATGAAATAAGTTACGGAACTGTGTATCGAATGAAGGAGTCGGACCTGCGCCATATTGTTGAAATTGAGTCCGGGAGATTTTTCAAGGAGGGCTCCACAGATTGTATCTTGGGCAGTTCTGTAGCCTCTAACCTGGAGCTGTATGTTGGAAGCAAGATAGAGATAGAAGACACTCGATTACGTGTTGTGGGGATACTCAAGGAGCGAGGAATGGCTGTGGACATCAATACGGATAGCGGTGTGTTTGTATCCCATGACATGTACAGTAAACTTTATCCGGATGCTGAGGAGGATTATCAGCAGGGGATCGTGGTTGTGGAAGATATTGCTCTTGTGGACACAGTGAAAACAGAACTTGAAGATACATTGAATAAAAGGGAAAAGAAAATAGAGATATTTGCTGCCAATTCTATTAATGAACAGATAGAGTCTGCTTTCCAGTCGATTTCTATGTTTTTGATGGGTATTGGTTCCATCTCCCTGCTCGTTGCAGGGGTAAGTATACTGAATGTAATGCTCATGTCAACAATGGAGAGAACCCGTGAGATTGGTATCATGAAAGCTGTGGGTGCCTCCAGATCAGACGTATTGCGCATGTTCCTTCTGGAAGCTTTGATTCTGGGAATTATTGCCAGCCTGTTAGGAGGGTTTGTTACTGTAGCGGGCAGTTTTACCCTGATTTACTTTATAATGGGAGATGTTACCTACTTTTTTGACCCCACTACATTCCTGTACATAATTGCAGGCATTTTCTTTGGCATTATTACCAGTTTAATAGGTGGACTATATCCCGCTTGGAAAGCTTCAATGATGAACCCTCTGGATGCACTGCGTTATGAGTGACCCATTAAAGGGTCACATTTTCCTGTTCCTGACGCAATTTAGGCGAATCAATCCAGGCACCGGCAACCCTTGTTTCTCCATTTTCTTCTTTTAAAGCGATACTGAACAATCCTTCTGAACCATCTTCAAAGGTAACGGTATAAACAATAGTTACAAACCTTTCACCTTCAACAGATTTGAGGAACTCCAATGATACGGGTTTGCCTACGGTGGACATCAACATCCCATTTACTTCATAGAAAGTTTCCTCAGGCAGGGCCTTTTTCATAGTGGGTGTGAATTTTTCCGAAAAAAGCGTGTAATTGTCCTGTTGCATCCCTTTTATAAGCTGATTTGCAATAGGGTCTGCATATTCCTTTGCACGTTGTTCTTCTGAATCATGCAGACATCCTGCTGTCAACAGGAACAAAATTACACATACCATTACTATTTTTTTCATTCTTCCCACTTCCTCAACGTAAATATAAATGTGCTGCCGACCCCTGGCTCACTTTTTACCCTTATGTAGCCACCCTGACTTTCTATTATTCCCTTGATAATCGCAAGCCCAAGGCCACTACCTCCCACTTTGCGGCGTGAGGTACTATCTACCTGATAGAATTTTTCAAATATTTTTTCCTGCTCGTTTTCGGGTATGCCTATGCCCCTGTCAATAACACTTATTTCTACGAAATCTTTCTTTTCTTCAGTTTTAATTTTTATGTTTTCGCCTCTATAGGCTGTGAATTTGATAGCATTGTTGAGTAAATTGACAAAAACCCTCAGCAGTTTATCCTTATCCGCTTTGACTTGTGGATCATTATCCACTTTT
>JBMCCK010000142.1:0-3545 GCA_048619255.1 Methanohalophilus sp.
TCTGTAGGAGGCGGTATGTGGGGTGGTGGCATGATGTTCCCACGTATTGTGGTCCAAGAAGAAGCGCGCAGGATCCTTGATGATTTTGATGTGCCATATCATGAGTATGAAGAAGGTTACTATGTGGCAAACTCGGTTGGTACTGTGGGTAAACTCATAAGCGCAGCGGTTTCTGCCGGAGTTGAAATATTCAATCTGGTAAGTTTTGAGGATGTTATGATACGGGATAACGATGAAGTATGCGGACTTGTTATTAACTGGACGGCAGTTGAAATAGGTCGGCTCCATGTTGATCCTCTCACAATACGTTCTCGCCTGGTACTTGACGGAACCGGTCACGAGGCTACTGTATGCAATACTGTGCAGCGCAAGATTCCCGAAGCTTTTGGCGGAAAAGGGATAGTGGGTGAAAAACCAATGTGGGCTGATACCGGTGAGCGTCTTGTAATGGAAAATACCCGTGAAGTTTATCCTGGTTTGATAGTTACAGGTATGGCTGCCAATGCCGTTGCAGGTTCTCCTCGTATGGGTCCTGTTTTTGGAGGGATGCTTCTCTCAGGTGAAAAGGCCGCACAGCTTGCAATTTCCCGTCTGAAAGACTGATATGGAGAAAAGTTTATTTAAGAGAAATACATGTATAGGATGCCCTCGCGTAGGGCATTCTCAATATGCCGGGGTAGGGTAGCGGTTATCCTGTAGCCCTGTGGAGGCTACGATCTGAGTTCGATTCTCGGTCCCGGCCCCATTTCCTTTAATTTTCGCATGAAAATTTATTTTTAATGTTTTTGAAGTATTAATTGTTTATTTCGAATTCAGGATATATCTCAGAATTATCCATTAATTCTTCATAAGCATCATGCCTGGGACTTATTATTACAATATGGGCTGGTGGATGTATTTTTCTCAGTTTGTTTATCGCAGAGCCGGCATTATTTTCCAGGCCCACAAGCGCTGCAAATTTACAATTTGAACGCAAGGGTACTCCTACAACCTTTACAAGAAGAGTGTCTGCATAGTTTGGTTCGATACGTTTTGGACAGGAGCTGAACTTCATGCTCCCATATTGCTGCAAATCATGCAGCGCAATCCTGACTTTGTTTTTGTCTTCTCCCCTGATTACCGCAAAGGATTTCATACAAACCCCCCGTTGAAGGCTTTGTAATTAACTAAATCATAAAACTATATCAATTTTTGTATCGTTTCAGGAAAGGTAGGGGAATTATTTCCCCATTTCACGGGAGCGTTTTGCAGAAGCCATAACTGCATCTGTGAAAGCTGCTCTTACTCCGTTTTTCTCTAGTGCACGAACGCCGTGGATGGTTGTCCCTGCAGGCGAAGTCACCATGTCCTTGAGTTCTGCCGGATGTTTTTTAGTTTCAAGGACCATCTTTGCTGCGCCAAGTACTGTCTGGGCTGCCAGTTTCAATGCACTTTCCCTGTCAAGTCCTTCAAGTACACCACCGTCTGCCATAGCCTCGATTACGGGAAAAATATATGCAGGTCCGCTCCCTGAAACTCCTGTAACCGCATCCATGAGATGTTCAGGTACAAGAGCGGCAGAGCCCATGCCTGAAAATATTTCCATTGCTACTTCAGCATCTTCTGCGGATGCATTTTTTCCTGCACTGACTGCAGAGGCTGCTTCGCCGACGGTTGCTGCAATATTTGGCATCACACGAACAACTCTTGTGTCTTCATGTAATTCCTCTTCAATGGTGGCTGCAGGAACCCCTGCCGCAATTGAAATTATGAGTTTGTTTTCGTTGATATGGTCTGCAAAACCTCGCAGTACATTGCGCAGTATCTGGGGTTTGACCGCAAGGATGATGATTTCTGAATTATCTACAGTATCAAAGTTATCTGTTGATACGTTAATTCCAAGTTCATCTTTAAGTGCCTGCAGCGCAGGTTCATAAACATCGCTGGCATAGATGTTTGCAGGTTTTGCTTTTCCTGCACGAACTATGCCTCTAAGCAGGCTTTGCCCCATCTTGCCGGTCCCTATTATACCAACTTTCTTGTTTTCGAGGTGCATCATATCACTTCATTTTTTCTTGATGGTTACTATATCGCCAAGAGTAGTGCCCCTGTCCAAGGTATTTGTGTCCCAGTCATCTTCTCCAACTTTCTCGGTGAGTTCGATATCAAGGGCATGTTCAAGCTTTGTACGTACCGAATCTTCAGGTACGATGTCTCCCTTCTCGATCTTTTTGATCAGGGATGCTTTTTCTTTTATTTCGGAAGCCAGCTCTTCCTGTGTAAAGCCCTTTGCTTCCCTGGCCTCTCTTATGGTTTGTTCGTATTCGTCTATGAGTTCTTCTGTAGGAGCAGTTACCGGGTTCTTCTTGGGTTTTGAACTCTTTTTAATCCCCTGCCGCACAGGAGTGTTCTTTCTGGATACCGGTTTCCGGGTGCTTACTGATGTTCCGTATTGTGAACATCGGTTGCAGGCGTTGAGTTCGCTTCCCTCGACATTTATCTTAAAAGGCTCCCCTTTAATTTCTGCACCACATATTTCACACTGCATAAAAAATCATCTCTTACATGGAAGCTGCCATGCCTCTTTTCGAAAGTGCTATATACCTATGGACTTAAATATTATTCGGAGCTATATGAACGAAACGAGTGATGATACGATAAATCAGGGGAATTACGGATTTAAAAATATGTCCGATGTTGAATATGATTATATAGGTTCTGAAGGAGACGAAGATTTTTCAAAGTACCTTCTGGACAGGATGAAACAACTTGAATCCCGCAACAGCAAACTTAAAGAGCAGTGCGACCAGATCGAATCTGAAAAAAAGTATGTAGAATCCCAGAAAGTGAAGTATGAACGGGAAGTTCGCAAGCTTCGCTCTGAGATAAACAGGCTTAAGACTGTTCCTTTGATCGTGGCAAATATCATTGATGTCATTGATTCCAATAAAGTATTGATACGCAGCAGTTCGGGTCCCCAGTTCATGGTGGGGGTTTCCCAGTACATAGATGAGTCCAGATTGGTTGCCGGTGTCAGGGTTGCCCTGAACCAGCAGACCCTTTCCATAGTGGATGTTCTTCCCTCGACAGAAGAACCGGAAGTTTCAGCAATGGAAGTCCTGGAATCTCAGGATATAAGCTATGAAGATATCGGTGGGCTGGATAATCAGATCCAGGATATCATTGAATGTGTCGAGCTTCCTCTCATTAAACCCGAGTCTTTTGAACGCGTGGGTGTGGAACCTCCTAAAGGTGTGCTGCTGCACGGGCCGCCGGGTACCGGTAAAACAATGATGGCAAAAGCGGTTGCCCATCGTACTGACGCAACTTTCATCCGTGTTGTTGGCTCGGAACTTGTGCAAAAGTACATTGGTGAAGGTTCCAGATTGGTCAGGGAAGTTTTCGATATGGCAAGAAAGAAAGCTCCCAGCATTATTTTCATAGATGAGCTGGATGCCATTGCAGCAACCCGGCTGAGTGACACCAACGGTGCTGACAGGGAAGTACAGCGCACTCTCATGCAACTTCTTGCGGAGATGGATGGATTTGAGAACCGGGGTGATATT
>JBMCCK010000143.1:0-3450 GCA_048619255.1 Methanohalophilus sp.
GCAAAGATACACCCACCTCCTCTATGTCAAGTTTCAAAAAATCACGTGAGATTGCAGGGGAACTGAAAAAATGGGTCGCTACTGGAGAATTTTTTGTAAACGCCCCCTCCCAGAGACTTCCTCCAAAAGCTACATGCAAACCCATGAGACAAACAACGAGGAACCCATTAGTACAGGATATTATGGCCAGGGATGTAGTAGTCATCGATGAGAATGCAACCTTCCATGAAGCAGCTAAAATGATCATGGAAAATACTTTTAGCCATTTGCCTGTTATATCAGAAGATGGAAAACTGGTAGGTATTGTGACTGCATGGGATATATCCAAAGCTGTTGCTGAAAAAGGATGTAATTATGTGAAAGATATCATGACAAAAAAGGTTCTCACCTCCAATGCCACTGATCCCATAGATATTGCAGCACGCAATCTTGACATGAAGGAAGTATCAGCAATGCCTGTGATAGATAATGACAGACATGTAATCGGTATTATCACAAGTAATGATATTAGCAAACTGTTTGCAAGGAGGCGGTGAGGATGATGATAAAAATCAACATTTCGTCCAATGTCATCGGAGAACCCATACTTGCAGAATCAATGATTGAAACCAGAACCGCCCTGAACATCTCGCAGGCACATTTCGATTCCACCTACGGAGAGATAATTGCCGAGGTTGAAACCGGTGATTTCAAGGCTATAAGACAATCACTGGAGTCAAAAGGTGCTAAAGTAACAGTTCTGGACCATCCAATCGTCAGAGATGAGGAAGAATGTGTGGAATGCGGAGCCTGCATATCGGTTTGTCCCTCACATGTGTTTTCCTTTGATGAGGATTGGGGTATTTCCCAGGATATTGAAAAATGTATACAATGTGGCACCTGTATCAAAATGTGCCCCCATCGTGCCCTGAGCCTTGAGAAATAATTATCTCACAAAACATGAAAGAACATTACCGTCTCAAGGAAACGATAGTCAGCATCCATGCAGATGATGCCAGCCATGTGGAAGCATCCAAAGAAGCCATTGGCCTCCACAGGTCACTGCTTGAGAATTATATTCGAAAGGATCCCTATTTCCAGATTACACTTGAACCCCATTCATGCTCTGAAGATGCTCCCGAAGTCGTCAGAAGAATGATAGATGCTTCAAATACAATGGGTCTTGGTCCAATGAGTGCTGTGGCCGGAACCATTGCTTCACTTGCTGTTGAAGCAATGGTAAGGGCAGGGGCAAGTTTTGCACTGGTTGACAATGGTGGAGACATAGCCTATATAACAGACCGACAGATTGTGGTAGGTATATATGCAGGACAATCCGCCGTAAAGGATGTTGGTTTTGTGCTTGAACCGGTTGACAATGTGGCAGGCATATGTACTTCATCGGGTACTGTTGGCCCATCGATCAGTTTTGGAATGGCAGATGCTGCATCTGTTTTTTCCGAAAATGTATCCCTTGCTGACTCTGCTGCAACCGCTCTTTCAAATGCAACCGATACTGGCAAGGAGGCAGTGGAAAAAGCATTTAAAGTTTTAGACGGGATAGTGGATATAGATGGTGCCCTTGTTGTTCAGGGTGAATATATTGGCATGTGGGGAAATATACCCGACCTTAGAAGAGCCAGTGTAGATTTCGATTGTATCACAAAAGGGTGATATAAATGGATACCCTTATATACAACTATTTATAAATAATAAATCAGACGAACGTAAGAATTCAGTCAGATCAAAAGTGGATGCTTGGCCACTGAAAGTCGGACTTAATTCAAGCGAATGTCGAACGTCTGAGGGCTACCATAACTGAAAGATGCAGTTCAGGTTTCCAAACAACAATTGGTCCTGATCGATTCATATGTAGCTTCGGCAGGACTCCCATCCGTAATTGAAATCTACGGGTGGCCATGAGAGAATTAATCGGAGATAGGTGTAAAAGGTTCTTCGCATACCGGGGATTCTGGATACCCTGTCATTACTTAGAAGGCTTTAACATCGCGAATCATCAGAGGGGATGAATGTGCAATCAATAGTGCAAGATGCATTGAAACTATCAGAACAGGAAAGAGAGTATCGTCAGAATTTTGAAGATGAAGAAGATTTTGAATTCGGACTTCCCAGGATAACCATTGTTGGTTGTGGGGGTGCCGGAAACAACACCATTAACCGTCTGTATAATATCGGTATAGAAGGTGCCGAAACTATTGCAATAAATACGGACAAACAACATCTTGATCATATCCGTGCTGACAAGAAAATCCTTGTGGGTAAAACCTTGACTCGTGGGCTTGGTGCAGGTGGCTTCCCGGAAGTCGGTGCCAAAGCCGCAGACCTTGCCCGCGGAACCCTTGAAGAAGTATTCAAGGAAAGTGACCTTGTTTTTGTAACTGCAGGCATGGGAGGAGGTACCGGTACCGGCGTGGCCCCTGTTGTGGCTGACATAGCAAAAGAACAGGGAGCAATTGTAGTAGGTATGGTTTCCAGTCCTTTCAGGGTAGAAAGGGCCCGTGCTGTGAAAGCTGAAGAGGGTATCGAGGATTTCCGTCGTGCAGCAGATACGGTTATTGTACTTGACAACAACAGACTTCTCAACTATGTACCAAACCTTCCTATAGAGCAGGCATTTTCAGTAATGGACCAGCTAATCGCTGAAACCGTAAAAGGCATCACTGAAACAATTACACAGCCATCTCTTATTAATCTGGACTACGCAGACATCCGTGCCATTATGGGATGTGGTGGCGTGGCTGTAATGCTTGTCGGGGAAAGTAAGAATCAGGACAAGAGTGAAGATGTAGTCAGGGCAGCTTTGAATCACCCACTTCTTGATGTCGATTATCGTGGTGCCACAGGTAGTCTTGTACACATTACCGGAGGACCGGACCTAAGCCTCAAGGAAGCTGAAGAAGTTGCAGCCTCCCTGACATACGAATTGTCCTCAAATGCAAATGTAATCTGGGGAGCCAGAATTCGCGATGACTATGAAGGAAAGATTCGTGTAATGGCCATCATGACCGGAGTGCAGTCAGCACAGGTACTCGGACCTCAATATCAGGCCGATATTGTAGAAAAGAATACCGAATCACGTTATACCAGAGTTCCAAACGGGGGCCGTCAGGTAGTTGAACCTATGAATCGCTCTTCTGATAATGGCGGTTCTATCATAGACATAATTAACTAAATCTGGAAAGATGCCTGAAAGGCATCTTTCACAGATACTTATTTTTAATATCCAACCGATTCTTCTCCCATGAAAATTCTTGTAGCTACAGGTCACCTGGCGGAAAATACAGTCCGTAATGCAGTTGGTTCTGATACAAGTGTACTTACTGTTGATACTGACGTAGCTGCTTTCATTACCCCACACAGGTTAATTCATTCCTATGAAGACAATAATTTCAAACCAGGACAATTTGATATGGTTCTTGTTCCCGGACTTGTCCCGGGCGATTTCAAAGA
>JBMCCK010000144.1:0-3371 GCA_048619255.1 Methanohalophilus sp.
AAACTTTCATTTTGCTAATATAATTCTTACAGGACAGGTTTGTTTACATGAATCCTCAAAACTTCATTTCCAGAAAAAACCTTATTTTTGTAACTGTGACAGCATTCGGGATACTTGCAGCTTTGATAACTATTGGGATGCTGACACCCTTGATGGTTCAGTTATTAAGTGGTATGCAAATAGGTATGGATGCAACATATTTCAATAACAGGGCAGGTCCTATTGCCGGTTTACTTGTAATCCTGCTATGTGCCTGCCTGCTTGTCACCTATATCTCCGGCAGGTATATTGGTGTCCTCCTTGGAAGTATGATTTTATTGTCTGCACTTATGGCAGTTTTGTCTCCTGCCGGGAATATGCTTGTAGACATTTCTATAGTTCCCATGATTGCGGCTTTTGCGGCATCCCTGTACAGGTTAGTCGATGTTATCAGAAACCGCAGTGGAAAATCCCGTTTCAAGGGAATAGGTGCCCATGTAATCCATATTGGGATTTTGCTGGTGATATTCGGTACCATTTTCAGTTCAGCAATGAAAGTAGAAGATTCAGCTGTAGTTAGCATTGGTGAAGAAACATCATTTGAGGGAATTCCTTATTCTGTAAGTGTGATGGGTATGGCTTCAAATTTTGAAGGTACTCCCTATGAGAATTATCCCGGTTCATCCTATGCAACGGATGTTGGTCTTGTAATTTCTAAAAACGGTAATGAGTTTGACAGGGGCACAGTTAGGTATATAACCGATATAAAATGGAGGCAGACATATACTTCTACATACATCAACAGGGGAATTATGGAGGAAGTTTTTATTGCTCCCAAAGCCCTCGATGAAAATTCCGAAGAAGTTGATCTGTATCTGCGGGTAGTTCCATTTATCGGTTTACTCTGGGCTGGTATTTACATAATGCTTGGGGGTATGCTCATACTGCTTATTGGAAATACAGTGCTGAAAGAAGGTGAAAAGGAGGTGGCCACATGAATTTTGGAATGATTATAATATGGGTGGCATTTCTGCTTGGTTTGTGTGCTATGGTCTATTCATACCTAGATTTTCGCAGGAAAAATGATAATTACCGGATAATTTCATCAAGACTTGAAATTGCCTGTGCTGTGTTGATCACAGTTGCTTCTGCCATGCTGATGTACTATCTTTATGATGTTGTTGCATTTTTTGAGTATGTTTATATGCATTCCAGTATTGATCTTTCCACATACTATCGTCTTTCAGCTTTCTGGGCAGGCCAGGAAGGTTCTTTTTTGTTGTGGGCCTGGGCTATTTCGGTTATGCTTTTGGTCCTCAGGTATACCTCCCGCTTTTCTACAGGAAACGTATTCACGGTCACAAGGATACTGTCCCTGGGTATTCTTTCGGTATTCCTCATGCTGCTTGTACTTGACAATCCCTTTGCAGTATACTACTCAAAAGCCGGCTCCATTATTGTAAGCAACTGGAATCCGTTTGTCCATCCCTATCATCTAACAGATGGGCAGGGCATGAATCCATTACTTCGCAATCCCTGGATGGCCGTCCATCCTCCCATCCTATTTTTGGGCTATGCAGCTTTTACTATTCCTTTTGCATCTGCTATTGCGGGTCTGATCCTTAATGACAGCAGCTGGCGCAAAATAGCCAATAACTGGATGCGGGTTTCCTGGTTATTCCTGACCGCAGGGATCGGTCTGGGTGGCTTCTGGGCCTATGAGGTACTTGGTTGGGGTGCGTGGTACTGGAGCTGGGATCCGGTTGAGACCTCTTCGCTGATCCCCTGGATTACTGCGACAGCTTATCTGCATACAATATATGGCAGGAAGGGGCAGTTCAGATTCCTGGCGCCAGCAATGGCCATTTTCTCATTTATACTTGTAATTTTTGCAACTTTTGTTACGAGAAGTGGTATGTGGGCTTCTGTCCATTCCTGGCAGGATTTCAATGCAGGAAGTCTCTTAATAGGTATGTTCCTGGCAGGAATTACGCTTGTGGGTACATCCTTGATTGCAAAAAGGTATTTTGAAGAACAGGATTGAAACTGTTCTTTGCTTTTTATTTTTAATTGGCAACAGCAAGGTTCTCAGTAGTGGTATAGTTATCAGGTTGGATGCGAATCAGGAGTTGAACTGTGAATTCAGTTCCCTTGCCTTTTATGCTTTCCACCACGATTTTACCTTTGTGGCCTTCCACGATTTTCTTACAAATGTGGATGACGATGCCAGTTATACACTAGATATTCGTACTTATATACTAATTCATTCTCTAAATAGCCCTATGTTATCCTTGTTTAAAACATTGTCATAATTCTTATATCCCAGGATATCTGCTATCATATTCGTATGTTTTCCTTTTATCTTCTGTAATTCATCTGAGGTATAATCCGTAATTCCTTTCCCGAATACCTGCCCGTTGCACTCGAGTTTTACTATATCTCCACGATCAAAATCACCATTTACACCAATTACACCCGAAGGCAGGAGACTCATGCGGTTTCTCACCGCATCTCTGGCTCCTTCATCTACCACGATTGTGCCTGAGGAATGAGCAAGTAAAATCCATCGAATTCGGTTTTTATGGACTTCTCCTTCAGCTAAAAACAGGGTGCCGATTTCTTCACCCTCCATTATTTTGAGGATTGCGTTTTGGATAGAGCTGTTTGCAATTACCATATGGCAGCCTGCCATATTGCATATCTTTGCAGCATCTATTTTTGTTCTCATGCCCCCTGTCCCTTTTGTACTTGAAGGACTGCCTCCATAACTTTCTATAGTTGGTGTAATCTCAGACACAGTTTTCAGTAATACAGCATCCTTGTGCCGTTTAGGATTTTTATCGTATAAACCATCAATGTCCGATAGGAGTATCAGCAGATCGGCTTCCATTTTACTGGCAACCATTGCTGAAAGCCTGTCATTATCTCCGAGTGTGGCTTCTATTTCGTGAACACAGGTACTGTCATTCTCATTGATAATCGGGATTACCCCATATTCCAGTAACGTGGATATGCTGTTTCTCAGGTTGAGATAGGTTAACCTGCTGGTGAAGGATTCGTAGGTCAAAAGAATCTGGGCAACATTGAGATCGTAAGTACTAAAAGCCTCCATCCATTTTTGCATCAAAATATTTTGACCAACAGCTGCCGCTGCCTGGCGAACCGGAATTTCCCGGGGCTTACAGCCAAGTTGCATCAGATCAATTCCCACTCCTATGGAGCCAGAGCTGACAAGAATGACTTCTTTTTCCAGGCTGTGGAGATATGCAATCTGTGAGGCCACATGTTTCATGAATTCCTCATTCAACCCTCCACAATCATTACTTATGGAAGTTGTTCCTATTTTGATGACAACTTTTTTAGCGTTGTCAAGGATGACTTTTCACTTGCTC
>JBMCCK010000145.1:0-3325 GCA_048619255.1 Methanohalophilus sp.
CCAGCTCCATGAATCCGCAACCCACAAAGTCATCATGAAAGGGGGGCAAGACCCAAAAGTACTTTTCATAGGTGAAGCCCCCGGGAAAAATGAGGATGCAAGCGGAATACCTTTCTGTGGCAGGGCCGGTAAGATCCTGGATGGTATGATAGAAGATATGGATATCCAGCAGAACGATTGGGCTGTGATCAATACAGTCAAATGCAGACCTCCCGATAATCGCAGGCCCCGTAAAGGAGAACTTGCCGCATGCCGGGTTTTTTTTGAAAGACAAATCGAAATGCTTGATCCGGATGTGATTATCCTGCTCGGAAATACTGCTGAGGAAGCTTTTTTGGGAAACAGGCAACTTCAATGGGGGGAATGCAGGAAAATAGATGGGAAAAATGTGGTGAAATTTTATCATCCTGCAGCTCTTATCTATACCAAAAGCCGCCAGCCTGAACAGCAAGAGTTTATAGAAAAAAACAGGGCATTATGGTAAGACCATTCTTTCTTCCAACATGCTGGTTTGTGTCATCAGGTAAAACTTATAATAATTAGTAACAATACCTGAGTCGCTGTAAGGACTTTATTCATCATTACTTAATCATTTAGAGGAATATATAATGGATCTGGAATTCAGGTTAAAAGCTGCCTTCAAAACCAGCGGGGATCCCACGCCCGCCATGGATGTTATTCAGGAGTTTCTTGAGGGAGAGGCCTTAAAGGTACTCGCCAAGGGAGCACCGGAAGGCGAAGAAGCAAAAATTAAGAGCTGGAATGTAAAGGATAACCGGATAGACATTGAGATTGTCTCCGGCAGGTATGTTCGATCCCATGATGCACTTATCCGGCTGCGTAAACCTCTTGCTGGCAAAATCGGAAAGGAATACCATCTGGGTATCCGGGGAATTGATGTTGATGAGTTTGTCATAAAAATGCCTTCCGAAAAATCAGTTGGAGATCTGAAAATACCTCATGTCAGTTCAATGGATTATGACGGAGAATGCATCACACTCAATCTGGATGTCGGACAGGCAGAACTTGAAAACCGTGTTCCTGACAGGATACTGACCCTTATGGAGGATAAGATAAGGGAAAAGGTCTATGGCGGAAAGACCGAACATTGGAACCTTCTATGGCAGAGTGATAAAAAAGCACACCCATTTGAGAAGGACCCTACCCAAGAAATGTTAGAAAAAGGCTGGATCAAAAGAGGAGCCAGCAGAGGCCAGTGGATTCACGGGCCGCAGTCCGCGAAACTGTTCCGCACTTTTGAAAAGATAGTTCTTGAAGAACTTCTCGAACCCCTCGGATACCAGGAAATGATCTTCCCGAAACTTGTTCCCTGGGATGTATGGAAGAAATCCGGGCATGCCAAAGGGGTCTATCCCGAAATTTACTATGTATGTCCTCCGAAGACCCGTGATCCTGAATACTGGGAAGAGGTCGCTGACCACTACAAGGTTACAAAAGAAGTACCTACAGAACTAATAAAGGAAAAGATAGGTGACCCTATAGGTGGCCTGTGCTATGCCCAGTGCCCTCCATTCTGGATGTATTTACAGGGCGAAACCATACCTACAGAATCATTCCCCCTGAAAGTCTTTGACCGCTCCGGGACATCCCACAGGTATGAAAGTGGCGGCATCCACGGCATGGAGCGTGTTGATGAATTCCATCGTATCGAGATTGTCTGGCTGGGTACAAAGGAACAGGTAGTAAAAGCCTCAGAAGAGCTCCATGAACGTTATATGCATATCTTCAATGAGATCCTGGATCTTGAATGGAGAAAAGCCTGGGTCACACCATGGTTCATGGCACAGGAAGGACTTGCAGGTGTATCTGATGAGCAAAGTGCCGGCACTACAGACTATGAGGCGCCCCTGCCGTACAGGGGAGAGGACGGCGAATGGCTTGAGTTCCAGAACGTGAGTGTCAACGGGAATAAATATCCTTCCGGTTTTAATGTGAAAAATCAGTCAGGAGAGGAACTCTGGTCTGGATGTTCGGGCGTTGGGCTGGAAAGATGGACCTCGGCTTTCCTTGCCCAGAAGGGCCTGGATCCGGAAAACTGGCCTGAAGAATTCCGCAAGCGTTTTGGAGAAATGCCCGAAGGAATAAGGTTCTTCTAAAATGGATAACCGATTTGTTTATATATGGACATGTCTAGTATAGAGGGCCACTAATAGCCTATACTATAGAATTTATTAATTACATTGATCATCGTCAGAGAAATATCACACTAACATTGGAGGAAATTTATTGGCAAGAAAAGTACAGAGAAAACTGGATAAATGGAAGAACAAAACCTGGTATAACATTGAGACTCCTGAATTTATTGGCAGGACCGTTATTGGGACAACTACTACTGATGATAGTGAGAAACTTGTTGGAAGAACGATCGAGACCACTGTAGGGGACATTACCAACGACTTCTCAAAACAGAACATCAAACTTCGTCTGGCTATCGACAGCGTAACCGGTGACACTGCAAATACTGCTTTCATCGGTCACGAGATCACTACAGATTACCTGCGTTCCATCGTAAAACGCCAGACATCCCGTATTGATAACAACCTTGAAGTAACCACCAAAGACGGACGTAAGCTCCGCATCAAGCCCATTGCATTTACTGTAAAGAGGGCAAGAAGCAGCCAGATTAGAGCAATCCGGGAAATCATGGCAAAAATCGTCCTTGAAAGAGCTGCAGAACTTGACTTTGAACACATTGTCGAGGAAATCGTAACCGGTAAACTTGCAGCCAATATTTACAGGAATGCAAAAACCATCTATCCAATAAGAAGGGTAGAAATACGCAAGACAGAAGTTCTTCCTGTAAAGGCTAATGCTTCCGCAGCAGCCTGAAATAAAAAATAAAAAAAGTAGCCTTTCACTTATGAGTGAAATAGGCTACGACTCTATTTTCTTTTACATTATCTATCCTGCAGAAGCCAAAGCGTTCAAACTGCACAACTTTATCCATCACATCTACAATTTGTAACTCTCCTATTCCTGTGAATACACCTTCAGGAGACAGGACTTCCACATGCAGGTTGTCTTCTGCTACCCACTGGACAATAGGGGGACGTTTTTTCCTGACCTCATCCATTGAATCACCAATATGTTTTGCCCGGAGAGGCTGGGTTGATACAATTTCAATGTTGTACAGGTCTTTGAGTCTTAATACAGACCCGGGAGATAGTTCCTTTGCATCCTCTCCACTAATATATACAATATTATCCACCTTTATACTCCTGTTTCCCATTTTTTCCACGGGATGTAGAGGAGGGGTGGCAACAGTGTGTTTTCCGTCTATAATCTCAACTTTTTGAGGGTCGGG
>JBMCCK010000146.1:0-3319 GCA_048619255.1 Methanohalophilus sp.
ACACTTAGACGGAAAATGAGAGTTGTATAAGAGATGAATACTATAAAAGTTTAAATCCCGAATTATAAGCAGGTACAAATACCTGTTTTTCTTTTGAAGCAACGATTTATTGATCTATTCATGTTTGTTCTGACTATTGAGGTGTAAAAGAATTGACTGGTATTCCCCGAACACATCCCCGGTATAATTCCCTGATTGCAAGGGAAAATATTGTTGAAGGTGTGAATAAAGGTATTACGAGTATACAGGGTCTTGTGGCCCAGGGCAGAGGTGAATGTTTTGACTATTTGCTTGGTGAAAAGACTGTTCCTTCGGCTTTACTTGCCGAAAAGATAGCTTCTGCATTGTTTCTTCTGGCAGATAGGCCGGTAATTTCGGTAAACGGCAATACATCGGCCCTTGTTCCTGAAAAAATGGTTGAGCTTGCATCTGTCACAGGGGCATCCCTTGAAGTCAATCTTTTTCACCGAACTGAAGAGAGAGTGTCTCGTATAATCGCTCATCTGGAATCCTTTGGTGCGACCTGTGTGCTTGGGGCACAAGGAGATGGCAGGCTTGATCTTGAACATGCCCGGGCTATTGTGGATCAGGAAGGAATCTACAGTGCAGATGTGGTTCTTGTTCCTCTGGAAGACGGGGATAGGTGTCAGAAATTGGTAGAGATGGGTAAAACTGTTATTGCAATCGATTTGAATCCATTCTCTCGCACATCAAAAACAGCCACTCTTACGATTGTGGACAATGTTAGCCGTGCGATGGAAAATCTAATCAACTATTCCCGGGAATTTGGAAAATGTAGCCATGAAGAACTTGAGGAAATAGCTGGAGATTTTGATAACGCTACCTTTCTCAGAGAAGCTGTTGGAGAACTAATGGAGAATCTAGAAAACCAGTGAAGGTGATTGTTCTGGATATTATTGAAATCACAAGAGATTACGTGTCAGATGTACTCTCCGATGAACCCAGTAGCCACGATATGGGTCACGTGGAGCGGGTCGAATCCCTTTGTATGTATATAGGGGAAAAGGAAGGGGGAAATCCTGATGTATTGAGGCTTGCCAGCCTTTTGCATGATGTAGGTGTTGTCCGGGAACATGAGGAAGGTGGTGATCATGCATTGTATGGTGCTGAAATTGCAGGTTCTTTTCTGGCTGACAAAGAAGTTGATGAAAAAACCATCGAACATGTTGTATCCTGCATACGTACTCATAGATTCAGCCAGCGTATGGTTCCTGAATCACTCGAAGGGCAAATTCTACAGGATGCGGATAGAATTGATGCACTGGGTGCGGTAGGTATTTTCAGGTCACTGGTTTCAATGGGGGCTTTGCGAGGATTAAAACATGCCAATGGTATTGTGAAGGAAAGTTCCATGAATGCCTATGCACAAAACCCTTTTGAAGGTTTTGAAGAATATATGGAAAGGAAGCCTTTTAAGATAATGGATAGTCTGAATACCTGCACTTCCAGGGATATTGCAAGGGAGAGGCTGAAAATTATGGAAGCTTTCCTTGATCAGCTCAAGAAGGAAGTTTATTGATATTGGAGGGGTTTTATGGCTGATATTTTGATCAAGAACGGTTACATCCTTACTATGGATCCTGATTCAGGAGATATCAAAAAAGGGGAGGTTGCCATTGAAAATGGCAGGATTGTCTATGTGGGTCTTTCATATAATGACAAGGCAGACAAAATAATCGATGCAAGTGGTTCGGTGGTCATGCCCGGTCTGGTTAATACCCATAATCATGCAGGAATGACACTTTTAAGGGGTTATGCCGATGACCTGCCACTTGCAGAATGGCTGGAGGATTATATATGGCCTGTGGAAGCAAAATTGGGTCCGGAAGAAATCTATGCAGGGGTTAGGCTGGCATGCCTGGAGATGATTAAATCCGGAACAACCACCTTTGCTGATATGTATATTCATGAACAGGCAGCTGCCCGTGCAGTTGAGGATTGTGGTATGCGTGCAGCCCTTTCTCACGGTATGATTGATTTTGGAGATCCTCAAAGGGCAGAATCTTCCCTGTTAAAAGGCAGGAATTTTGTAAAGGATTTTAATGGTGCAGCCAATGGACGCATATCTGCAATGTATGGTCCACATGCCCCTCATACCTGCTCTGAGCAATTCCTGCGGGATGTGCGTAAGCAGGCTCGCAAGGATGGTGTAAAAGTTCACATCCATGTGCTTGAAACCGAAGCTGAACTGAACCAGATGAAAGAGAAGTATGGCAAGTGTTCGGTTAACATGCTTCATGATATTGGGTTTTTTGACAGTGATGTACTTGCTGCTCATTGTATCTGGCTTTCAGAGGGGGACATGGATATTTTGGCTGAATCCGGGGTTCATGTGAGCCATGATCCTGTGAGTAATATGAAAACGGCAGCAGGTATAGCACCGGTGCCAAAACTGCTTGAAAAAGGAGTGAATGTGTCCCTGAGTACGGATGGCTGTGCTTCAAATAATAATCTTGATATGTTCGGCGTAATGAAAATGGCTGCATTACTCCATAAGGTAAACAGTATGGACTTAACTGTCATTGATGCCCGGAAAGTACTTGAGATGGCCACTGTAAACGGTGCAAAGGCACTTGGAATTGAGGCCGGTATGATCAAAGAGGGCTATTATGGTGACTTGATTGTTGTGGATATGAAACGTCCGCATCTCACTCCATTGTATGATGTTGATTCGCATCTTGTCTATTCGGCTCTTGGTAGTGATGTAACAACAGTTTTGGTGGACGGCAAAGTGCTCATGGAAAATGGCAAGGTTCTATGTATGGATGAATATGAAGTAATGGTGGAAGCTTCTAAAGCTGCAAGAAAGACTGACAGTCAGCATCTGATTGATGTTCTGGGTTTGAATGGTCCTTCAGTTGGTCAATAATTTTTCCATGATCTATTTTAATGAAGATTGCCTGAAAATACAATCAGGCAATTCTATTTCTTTATATGCTCGCAATATTTGATCAGAAGGTCATAAAAAAAGGTTTTATTATTATTTTTAGAATAAAATATATATTTGCTTTCTTGTATACTGTAAAAATAATTTAAAAACCTTCAATTTGAAAACACATATATAGTATGGCGTAGTATGTAACGTCAATCAGTTACGATTAAAAATATGGTGGAATTATTATGTTCGTGGCAAACAATGATTTCATTGGTTCCCGAATTTCCCACTATATTATGCTATAGGGATGTTACAGTGTGGAATTATCCATTCTTGACATTTGATTGCGAATTCAAATAAAATGTATGTCCGTTCATCCGGACCTTAGACGTATCCGTTCATCCGGACCTTAGACGTATCCGT
>JBMCCK010000147.1:0-3295 GCA_048619255.1 Methanohalophilus sp.
GGAGTTTACCAGTATTTTCCATGTCTCATCGGGAATAAGGGTATTTCCTCCGTTTTCCTCCCACCAGGCGGCACCGGCTTCACAGGGCACAAACTCCACATTTGTACCTGCTGCCTCTGCTATTTTAAGCATGGCATCGACAAGTTCCGGCCCGACTCCATCTCCTTTAATAACTGCTGCAGTTTTACTCATTTCAATCACTTCTATAATTAATTGTATTAATACGGCTATTGTGCCCCTTTAATGCCTCCATCATATATATTCTATCTGCCCGCTTGACCGCAGCAATAATGGTTATCCATTTTTGATGATATCCAGATGTTTATTAGATTAATTGCGCTAATTTCATTTCCTGAGTATTTTTATATGGCAGTGAATCATATTTTCTTTCATGTCTCCAAACATTCCTATTACAGATGAACATATACATATTGACCCCCGGGCAAAGGGTATTGATGCTGTAAAGCAATTCCAGAATGCAGGGGGGACTCATATGATGGTGGTCTCCAAACCTACCTGGACTCTTGGGGTCGAAGTTGTAAAACCAGAAGATTACCGTATTGTATTTGATGAAACGGTGGATATTGTCCGCCAGATCAATGAAATCGGAGTTGGTGGTTTCCCTGTTCTTGGTGTCCATCCGGCAGAAATCACCAAACTATGTGAAAGAATGGAAATCGAAAAGGCCGTCTCCCTTATGAAAGCCGGCCTGGAAATTGCGGCTGAATACGTGGATGAAGGCCTTGCCGTGGGTCTGAAAAGCGGACGTCCTCATTATCCTGTTTCAGATGAGGTGTGGCAGGCTTCTAACTCAGTAATGTCTCATGCCTTTTCCTTGGGCAAAGACATGGGATGTGCTGTCCAGCTGCATACCGAAAGTGTAGGGGAAGTTGAGCTGGAGGATATTGCCAGCAGGGCAAAGAGTGCTGGTATCCCTCTGGATAAGGTTGTGAAACATTACGCTCCTGCGCTTGTGGATGTCTGTGAAAGGATAGGTCTCTATCCCGGTGTACTTGCCGGCAAAGGAGCAATTGAAAGAGCCCTTAAGCAGGGTAGTCGTTTCATGATGGAGACGGATTATATTGATGATCCACAACGTCCCGGGGCAGTACTGGGGCCAAAAACTATCCCCCGGCGAACCCTGAAACTTGTTGAAACTTATGGGGAAGAAGTTTTCTGGAAGGTTCATAAGGAAAATATCGAAGCTGTGTATGAAGTGGACATTGAAATTTAAAGATCTGGAAACTATTTGTACAGGTTACATTAGCAATAATTATCTATATTCTTGTTCGTCATATCCTATCAGGAGATAATTAATGAAATTTCTTATCGATAAATTACCGGAAACTGCAAATGCATTTGCAGATATGCGTGCATCGCTTTTCAAGGATAGCGCCTTGGACACAAAGACAAAAGAGTTGATCGCAGTTTCCTCATCAGTCCTGATGAGGTGTGAAAAATGTGTAGAAATACATGCAAAACGTGCAAAGGATAATGGAGCAACAGAGGATGAGATTGCTGAAGCAATTGCGGTTTCGATGTTCATTGCCGGTGGTTCGCAACTGCACTGGACCCGGAAATATGATCAGCTTTTTGAAAGTGTAAATGAATGAAACTTATGGTGTCATTATAATTAAATTTTAGATTCCGAATCCTTCCTGGAAACATTTTCCTCTGCAGCATCCGGCTGTTAAACGGAGTTCTTATCTTATTTCAATACAATTTTGTCATCCGTGAACATTGCAGTATGCAAGGGCGCAGAACTCTCTGTATTTGCCAATATGTATCAGTCTGAATAATGCATCAGGTGAAGTTCCCGGGACAAAGTTGATTCTCCTTATCTTAATTGTATTCAGCATCTTAGTGCATGCACACAATTCAATCCATTGAATTTGATGCTGCAGCGAATTCGGATATTTCACATTAGCCCCGATTACAACATGGATGTAATCTTTACCGCTGTTGCCATAATTTCTTAGAACCTCAATAGAAGGTTTGTGTCTTTCTTTTGATTGGTAGTCATATTTGTGTGACCTGCCATTTTCATAATTTCCGATGGATCCATAATATAGTATGCCTGAAAGGAGATATTTTCTCAGAATGTTGTCTCCACTCTTCTCACAACTCCTCTGAGAAGTCTGGAAAGAATGTCCGACCCCGTCATTATTCTTTTATCATCATCTGTCCAGTAGATTATGACATCCTGATCAATAATTTCCCCTTTATCATGATCAGGATACATCCTTAGTCTTGGAATTACTTCTTCTAGCCTGGTTTTTGGTGACATTACGATAACAGGCCTGTGACAATAATCTTCAGGATAAATGGTTATGTTACCGTAGGCCAAATCTCTCAACAGGTCATCGCTGTTAAGTGTACGTATGGGATTTCCTTCTGGATCTGTGATGATTACCCATTTTTTCCCGGATTCACTGATTTTTTTGAGGAACGGATCTTCAAGGGCTTGTTTAAATTCCGGGAACACCGGTTTTCTGTTTTTTGTGGGAAGGGAAATGATACTTTTTGGGTCAATCGGGTTACCTTCCTTTGTGATCTTTGTATCATCCAGAGTCAAAAAATTGAGAGCTCCCTGTCCCTCCACACTTCCTATATCCGATCTTGCGGACTGTATATGCCTCTGGAGGACCTTTTTAAGAGATCGTTCCCTGAAAAATACTATTTCCTCTTTCCCAAGCCACCAGTCAAGCATTATTGCCGTGGGCTTTGCGAACGGAAACAGGAGCAACTGATATACCCTGACAAGTGGTACAAGGTATGCGCCAGCTTTCAGGGCTTTTCTGGTAAAATATGCTTGCGGCATAATTTCCCCAAAGCAGGTAATAATAATTGTGGAGAAAAGGAAGGCAGCCGTCCCTCCCATTAGAGAATTTGTTAATAGGGTTATAATGACGTTTGCAGCGACATTCCCCCACAGTAAGGTTGTTAAAAGATAGTTCGAATCGTGCCTGACTTCCAGCACTTTTTTTGCAGCAACATTGCCAGATTCAGCTTCAGTTTCCAGCCCCATTCTGCTCAATCCGAAAAGTCCAATGGTAAGGCCGGAAAACATTGCCGATTGACTGACAAAAAATAAAAGTAGAATCCAGGTTATGATTTCCATATTTCGCTTCCGCTATAATTGTGTGACAATATATTTAAAGTTATTTCAGCATTTACAGAATCAATTAGAGACCATCAAATTAGCTTTTCGCTTTAAAAGAGTAGCTCTTTTTTCATTACCACTGAACGTTGCATGAGCGTAGCTCATGCATTACGTTTATATATTAGAAAATGT
>JBMCCK010000148.1:0-3215 GCA_048619255.1 Methanohalophilus sp.
TGTTTGACAAAACAGACTATATTAACAGGGTAAGTTTTGAAGAGGAAAAAACAGATCATGGACCCCAGTGTTCAGTTGTAGAGGTCTTGAAAGAGAAAAGGACAGATGCAGCCCTTATCATCGGTTCAGACCCTCTTTCAAGCCTGCCCGGAAGTATAGCTTCTAATCTCAAAGAAATCCCAACTATTGTAATTGACCCCTGCAAAACCTTTACTTCTCAGATTGCAAATGTAACAATCCCGGCAGCTGTTACGGGTGTGGAATGCAACGGAGAAGCAATCCGGATGGATGGGATAAAAGTCAAACTAAAACAAATGAAAAAATCGGACAAAATGGCCGATGCGGAAATCCTCGAAAAAATAATGGAGGTCATATGATGGGTTTTGATCAGTTCCTGTCATCTCCTGAAATGGAAATTCTCATTATAACTCATCGTGATATATTCCAGAGTGCAGCAAATAGTGATAGCCGTTTCTCAGACAATTATGCAAATCTCACAGCAATAATAAGACTTGATAAACAGGACATGAAAAAGGCCGGACTAAAGGAAGGAGATCTTGTAGCGATTGAAAACAATACAGGGAAAGTAGTTGTAAAAGCCATCCAATCTACCTATGAAGAACCACATCCAGGTACTGCTTATATGGTAAACGGACCCTGGGTAAATGCACTTGTATCTGCCGAAACAAGCGGTACGGGAGTGCCTGCATTCAAGTATATAGAAGCAAAAATGAAAAGATCAAAGGCAAGTTCAATTACTTCCTTTGAATAATTCAGACCAGTTCCCGGGGCTGTTTATGCTCCGGTAACACCGGCAGGGGCATTGTATTTATAAGGACAGGGGATTCCACTTCCTTTGCCCTTTCAAGCAACATTTCCTTACCCTTTTGTGTCAATGCAAAAAGCGGTACTGCCGTACCTACCTGTGCAAGGGGTTTTATTAATTCACGTATTTGGCGGGAAGCACATCCTGTCGTAATATCCACATGCTGGAAAAGTTCCATTGCTTCCTCTTTTCCCAGACCTGTGGTATGTGCTGCAATGATAAGCAGCTCTAGGTCATTTTCAGCTTCAAGTTGCCTCAGACGTGCTGCATTTTCGGAATGTACCACGGTGACTGCAATTCTCCTGTATCCCAGTTTAGCTGCTTTCAATACGCCACCCTCGGGGTTTATTTCAGCAGTGGCTGGATCAAGTACAATTCCGCCCTTTTCTGCGATACCATTAATTACAGCATCTATGGGTTCTGTTTCAATCAGTCCTGAGATACGGGCACCCATTCCCTGTACAAGTTTCGGGTTGTTTGTGATCACAGTACCCGCTCCGTCGCATACGGTGACAGTAGTATCGAGCATATCCCGATTCAGACCGGTCATCATGACTTCAGAAGCACCGAATCCTACGAATACATCCTGCTCAAGTTTCCTTTCGGATGTGAAAAGACCAAAATCCTTTATCCGAAATTCCATATTTTCCCGAGCAGCTTCTGGAGTAATTTCCTTTATTCCACGCACCTTATCAAAAATGGGACACCACTTTACTGCAGGCTCCCCAACCTCGATGACTTTGCCATCCCGTACAACAATACGGGTCTTTCCCAATAATTCCATTACATGTGGCATATATTTAAACTTCCATTTAGAGTGCTTCACGATGATCGATTACACGTTTTGCTTTTCCGGTGGTGCGAGGAATAGTACCTTTTTCCACAAGATCAACATTGGTGCGTATATTCAGTACACTTTTAAGTTCATTTTCGACATGTTTTTTAACAGCAGCCAGATCTTTCAATTCCCCTGTAAAAGCATTGTCGGAAAGCTCCACCCTGACAGTAATTTCATCCATTTTATGCTCATTACGTTTGAGTAGTATCTGGAACTGATCGGTAATCTCATTGATACCCACAAGTACATCTTCAATCTGGGATGGAAATACATTGATCCCACGTACGATTAACATATCATCTGCCCGACCCATTATACGAGAAATTCGAGTGCTTGTTCTTCCGCATGCACATTCGGATTCAAGCAATCGGGTAATATCACCTGTATGATAGCGTATTACAGGGAAGGCTTCTTTGGTGAGGGATGTCAGGACAAGTTCACCTTTTTCTCCTTCTGCGACCTGTTCCCCATTAGAATCCAGAACCTCTACAAGGAAATGATCATCCCATATATGCAACCCGTCCTGCTCCTCACACTCAAAAGCAACCCCGGGACCGATAAGTTCAGATAAACCATAGGAATCATAAGCCTTCATTCCAAAGACATTCTCAATATCTTTTCGTGTATTGGATGACCAGGGTTCTCCTCCGAAGGTGCCTATACGTAATGAAAGTTTATCCAGAATATCCATCTCTTCTGCAGTTTCAGCAAGATAGAGGGCATAAGAAGGAGTGCAATTAATTACAGTTACTCCAAAGTCCTGCATCATTTCAAGTTGCCTGGCAGTGTTGCCGGTGCCCGCGGGAACGGTCATTGCACCAAGTCTTTCAGCACCGTTATGGAAGCCAAGCCCACCGGTGAAAAGTCCATAATTCAAAGAATTCTGAAAAATATCATCCGATCCAACTCCTGCCATTTTAAGATCACGGGCCATCATGTCTGCCCATGTACGAATATCATTTTCTGTATATCCGACGACCGTGGGTTTTCCACTGGTTCCAGAAGATGCATGGATACGGACAATATTTTTTTCAGGAGTTGCAAAAAGTCCGAAAGGATAGTTGGCACGGAGATCAGGTTTTTTTGTGACGGGAAGATTTGTGATATCGTCAACTGAATTGATATTTTCAGGGGAGACACCAAGCGCTTTAAACTTTTCATTGTAGAAGGGAACATTTCCATAGACGCTTGCAGCCGTTTTTTTTAGTCGTTTTAACTGTAATTGGCGCATATCATCTTTTTTCATGGTTTCATATTCTGGCTGCCAGTATTTCATCGGAGGATCACCCTTTCGTTTTTGATTGGATTCAATATTTATAAAGATTTACCATGTAAGATTGGCAAATTCAATGGCATAAGCATCATAAGATTAACTTACTAAATGTTGATTATTATTTTTATTAAATACATAAATCAGACATATTAATATTTTATGTATATTATTAAATTATATTAGGCCATATAATATATATCAATATGCATGAAGTTTAGCTTACGTGATACAAATGGAAATTGATAAGCAGATAATTCCATATATGTAAATATCACTTA
>JBMCCK010000149.1:0-3207 GCA_048619255.1 Methanohalophilus sp.
TCCGGTGTTGCTTCGATGTTGTTTTTTTCAGCAACATCTTCATTGGATGTTTCAATAACTGCACCATCTTCCTGCATCAGCGTAAAATCCAGAGACACCATGTCTCCCTGTTCAACAACCTTTCCAGAATTGGTTGAACTTCCACTGAAAAAGAACATGCCGATTGATCCAACCATTATTACTGCAAGGAATATACCTACATATTTTGTATATTTTTTTTCATCTTTTTTTCTAGGACTCATGAATTCACTCCGCAGTTATCCCTGTTAATTTAATAACGATAGTCATTCCAATATATAAATATCTTCGGACTTTATGTATTATGACTTGAGATTGCTGATGTACTGATATGTTCGTAGATTCCAAGTATGCATTCTTTTTCGTTCCATTTTATATTCTTAAAAGTTACTCTGCAGGGAATTTCCCTCCCGGTGCTGGAATGTAGCCTGATGTCTTCGCTATAAGTCCGGTTTTGGTCTAATCCCTCCTCTACAGAATCTAGGACATGCCTGTATCTCAGCGGATATAGGTCTGTAATGTCCATCTTTTTAAGTTCATCTGCAGAGTATCGTATCCATCTCTCAAGTATTTTATTTGTATAAAGCAACGCTCCCTTTTTATCGGTAACTACAATACCTTCCTTTACATTGTCAATCAATATCTGTAAATCATTGATTTCTTTTTGGACAGATGCCTCTTTATGCATATTTGATAAGACTTCCCCAATTTGTTTTGCTATAGTTTCGAGATCATGTCTGGATTTATCGGGGATCTCATATTCAGAATGTGAGGATAGATAGAGAGCAGCTATAATCTCGTTGTGATATCGAATCGGAATTATTGCGGTTCCATGCAAGCCTTCATACTGCAGGTTCTTGCCACTTGTAATTGCACTGAGTTCGGAATGATGTTTATACACCGCCTGTCCGCTCATAACAAGCCGTGTCTGTACTGAATTCCTTTCATAGTGAGAGGTGCTATCCACAAACTGTTCAGACAGCCCGTGATGAGCTACCAGATCCAGATTTCCTGTTTTATCGTCAACAAGGTACAGGGCTCCTGAATCAATAGGCGTGATTCTAAGTGCAAGGTCAAGTAGCCTGTTGAATGTCTCGCGATTTGATGTGGCAGAGCTGAGAACACTGTCAAGATCATACTGCAGGTGCATGAAATCATTGGCATGCTTTCTTTCTGTGATGTCTACAATGATACCCTGCAAAAACGTTACTTTTCCATCCTCATCATATTTGATAAAAGTCCTTTCATCTATCCACCGGACATCTCCAAACTTTGTCATTATCCTGTATTCCTGATTGAAATCCGTATGACCTGCATCAATTCTTTTTGCGAGTTCTTTCTGAACCCTTTCCAGGTCATATGGATGTACTATATCGGCAAAGACAAGTTTGCCCGAAATGAAATCATTGACAGTGTAACCAAACTGTGTTACATTCTCGGAGACGAATTCAACAGGCCAATCCTCCTCAGCCCACCATATGAATACGACTGCAGGACTGTTCTTGATGACGTCAGAAAGGACTGATTTTATTTCACTTGACCTTTTCAATTCTTCCATATAATGGTACAGTTCCTCATCAGCTAGTTTTTGCTGGATTATATTCCACATTCCCTGCATGAGTAACTTCAACTGCCTGACATCTGTAGATGTATAATCCTCTCCCTTATTGGCAACACCCACAATCCCTGCAATTCTACCGCCTTCAAAGATGGGAACGCTCAGATTTCTCTGGATTAATTTTTGGTTTGTATCTTCATCAGCTAAATATTCGTTGTTCATTATGGGGATGCGATGGTAAAGTGCTTCGTCCCATATGCTGTAACTCTCTGCAGGAGCCTTGTCTGAACTATGTTTACCGTTTGACCAGGAAATAACCGCATAGTTTGTTTCAGTTTCATCTAAAAATGCCAGAAACCCAATTTTGCTCTCAGTTAGTAAAACTGCCTGTTCACGTGCATAATCCATAATTTCCTGAATTGAGGAATCAGACATGGCATAGAGCTTTAAGAGTGCTTCATGTCGTTTCTCTTCAAGGAACAGGGCGTTTTCCACATTCTTTCTTTCTGTTATATCAAAAATTATACCCTGCAGGTACGTCACATCACCTGTATCACTGTGCTGGATTTTTGTGCGTTCGTCCACCCAGCGTACATCTCCATCTTTTGTCAGGATACGATATTCTTTGCTAAACTGCCTGTTACCCTCTGCAACACAACGGGCCATCCCCTGGCGCACTTTCTCTATATCATCAGGGTGAACGATATCACCGTAAACCAGGTTGTCCGATGTGAATTCTTCAACTTCATATCCGAATTGTGTAATGTTTTCCGAGACAAATTCCACGGGCCAGTCATCTTCTGCTCTCCACAGGAAAACGATAACAGGGCTTGAATTGATTACTGTCTCGAGGGCTTTTTTCATTCCCAGGGCACCATCAATGATCTTTTTTTCTTCCATCTTCCTGGAAGTAATATCCATGATAATTCCCTCATAGTAGGTGTTATCGGGATCATGGTGGATTATGGTACGTTCTTCTACCCAGCGTACATTTTTTTTTTCGGTGAGGACGCGATAGGTTAGGTTAAACTGTTCATCTCCACTTTCCAGATGTTTTTCCACCTCCTCAGTTAACATTTCAAGGTCATTCGGATGGATTATGTCACTGTATCTTAAGGTGCCCGAAATAAAATCATCGGGAGTATAGCCAAAAAGAGAGATATTTTCCGAGACGAACTCCACAGGCCATCTGTCTTCTTCCTTCCATACAAAAACAATAGCAGGGCTTGCATTGACAATATCTTCAAGTACACTTTTCATGGTTGGGGTGTCAATGCCTGCAGAAAAAGAACTGTCATTTTTTGGGGATGAATGGTTGGGAGTCGCGATGGTATCACTTCTACTGATTGATCTTACTTATTAAAATTGGTATCTGAACACTTATATAATATACTGCAAACGAATCAGCATTGCAATTGCTATTTCCATATTTTTTCTCTCTCAATTCTGCTTTGTCTGTTGGCTCCACTGGATGAAGGCAATACTGCCGTATCGTATCCTTTTTCCTGTAACAAATACTCGTATTTCCCGGCTCTTGTTTTTCCATTGAAAAGGATTTTACGTATGTTAGGTGCTATCACTTCAAGCAGGGAAAAATCATTAATAACCTCATACCTGATTTCAGAATCACC
>JBMCCK010000150.1:0-3207 GCA_048619255.1 Methanohalophilus sp.
TGGGCAATGGCCGCGATTGCTTCAAAATCCGGTACATCGAGTTTGGGATTTCCTATGGACTCGATATACACAGCTCTGGTATTCTCATTTATCGCCTGCCTGAAGGCTTCGGTGTCAGTCGAATCCACAAAGGTTGTGGTCCGTCCCAGTTTGGGGAAGGTATGATTGAATAACTGGTATGTTCCACCATAGAGATTATCCGCGGCCACAATCTCATCACCCAAACGAGTGATTGTCAGCAGGGCAAGGGAAATAGCAGACATACCGGAAGAAACAGCCAGGGAACCAGTACCACCTTCAATAGCAGCCATCCTTTTTTCAAAGACATCGGTGGTAGGATTCATCAGGCGAGTGTAGATATTGCCAAATTCCTTCAGGGCAAAAAGATTTGCCGCATGTTCTGTATCATCAAAGACATAGGCTGTGGTCTGGTAGATCGGAACAGCCCTTGAACCTGTGGTAGGGTCCGGCTTCTGCCCTGCATGTATGGAAAGGGTTTCCGGATTATAATTATTTGATCCGCTCATTGTTTACACCTCAATCGACATAAAGGTTATATTTTACTGCTATTTCCTTAAATGCATCTGAAAGATAGTCTATCTTTTCCTGCTTAAGGCCATAGGTGTTCAGTTTCCATGCCCTGGTGGCGCCCGGGAACATCCCGACAATCCCTAGTTTGGATAATTCATCACTCAGGAAAAATCCACGGCGTTTGTGCTCCTTTGCCACTTTATCGAAGGTCTGTGTTGTATCCACTTTGGTCAGTGTGTGTCTGCGCGGGTATTCAGAAATCACCTTATTGCCTTCTATTTTCAAAAACTCTTCAATGAAGCGGTTGGAATTGCGGACCTCCTCGTCCCAATTCTGTGTACGTTTTTTCACATGCGGGAATGAGGCCATCATGGCTAGCAGGGTGCCACCCATAAGGGTACATCCCATCATTTCCACTTCCTTGATGCCAAACTTACGTCCCGTTACATCTCCCTTCATCTGGGTTGTGCGAAAAATTAGGTCCGAGTATTCATCAGTCGTGGCCAGTATTCCAGATGGGGCCGGAGAAGCCATACTCTTGTGACCCGAACCCACCACGAAATCCGCACCCAGTTTCTTGCCATCAACTGGCATCACACCTACAGTGTAAGCACCGTTATAGAGCACCGGTATATCATAATCATGCGCAACCCCGGCTATGGATTTGATATCGTGCTCATTTGCATACTGGTAGTCATAGTGATCCATCATCATCAGGGATGGAGGTTTCCCGTCCTCCCTGATAACATCCTCTATCTTTTCGGCCGTTGAGTCAACGTCTACCTTGTTGTCATCGTTTAGTGGTATTTCCCTGACCTTCCCTTCTGCAGCCTCAACTGCCAGGAATTCAGTATAATGGGCAAGGGATGAAACAATTACTGAGTCCCCTTTTCCCACAAGAGACGATGTTACTGCCTGGAAACCTCTCCTGGCCCCCGGAATCACCCGGGCAGTATCCATATTCACAAAGCCTGCAAGTTCTTCATGGAAATCAGCAATCGGAGGACGATTAATTTTGTCAAGACGAAAAGGCTTGCGGCATGAATCACAGGTGGAATATCCATCCCCGTAGGAGATGAGAGCCTTTCTGGCCTCAGGTGTAAGTCTGCCTGCAGCCTGGATGGGCTGAATATTTATGCTTCCTTCTTCCCTGTACCTCAATCCTATACGGTCAACTATTTGGGGGAAATTGGGCTGTTTATTAGAAGTACCTTTTTCGAGGTCTTCGACCACCGATTTAAGACGAGCAGTAGATTTCATAAACGCTGTCTCTTCCGTGGCCGACATTCCCGTGGGAAGAGAGCGGCGGATGACCTCCCGCATGTCCTCCAACTCAAAAAGGGCCTCAAAGGTCTTCTCTATCAAATGGTCTTTGGCACCTTTCATTTTCATCCTCCTAAAGGCCGGGGTGAGAGTCGAACTCACCTACACCGATCTGCAGTCGGTTGCATAACCGCTCTGCCACCCGGCCGATGCGTATCATCTTGATTCACAATCGTGAACTAACAATTGTGGATTGTTGGTTCTTGTATATATAAATTATGGAGAAGCAGAAAAAAGAAAGATGCAAAATTAGTCTTCACCAGCAGGACAGGCGTCATCCGCCCTCAGCTGGCGGCAGATGTCGCAAAATCTGTGCGACAGATCATCTACTGTACCATTCTGTATATCGGCCGCAAGATTTGCAATGGAAACTTTTATGCTGTCATCAAATTCAATCCTGTACCCCCTTTTTTTTGTAAGGTACTGGGAAACCGCTGACGGCGCCATCCCGAAAAGCCTGGCCACTTCCTGTTGAGTTACACCGTTATCCACCAATTCTTTTGCAAGGGCAGCCCTTATAGCAGGCAGTACATCCCATACCACAACCTGACACGGGGTTTCAATTTTCATATTCTCATGCTTCATTCTCTATTGATATTAACCTGCAGGTATATCACTATTGTGAAGGGTAGTTAATACTAGCTACCGAATATACGTGCAAAAATTTAAAGGGTATCAAAAACAATATATTCACAATTGTGACACAAACATATTAAAAATTGAAGTACGATAAAATTTAAAAATAAATAAAGGAGGTCACAATGAAAGCCAACACGAAAAATACAGGAAATATCGTCTATCTGGATCATGCAGCCACAACCTTTACTGATCCGAAGGTACTGGAGTCGATGATGCCATATTTCACCAATAATTTCGCCAACCCCTCTTCACCCTACAATATTGCAAACGTATCCAGAGAAGCGGTTGAAAATGCCCGACATCAGGTGGCCACCGCCATCAATGCATATACAGATGAGATATATTTCACAAGCGGAGGGACCGAGTCTGATAACTGGGCAATCAAGGGTATTGCCTTTGCCAACAGGAAAAAAGGCAACCACATAATTACCTCCGCCATTGAACACCATGCTGTACTTCATACATGCCAGTGGCTGGAAAAGCAGGGTTTTGAGGTTACATACCTACCTGTGGACAAACACGGACAGGTCAGAACGGATGATGTAAGAAAAGCCATCCGGGACAATACAATTCTGATATCGGTAATGCTGGCAAACAACGAGATCGGCACAATTCAGCCAATCTCGGAGATTGGCAGGATAGCCCGGGAGAAGGGCATCTATTTGCATACGGATGCCGTACAGGGCATCGGCCAGATACCTGTGGATGTGGAAA
>JBMCCK010000151.1:0-3179 GCA_048619255.1 Methanohalophilus sp.
AGAGGTAATTATCCTGCAATAGTGACTGTGGGATTTAAAGCTGAAACAGGTGTTGGCAAAAAAGATCTTTTGGGAAGTGCGACCCGTATGCTCGAAGAATATGGCCTTGACATGGTTGTTGCCAATGATGTGGTGACAGGTGGAATGGGCACCTCTGAAAATTCCATATATATTCTGCAGGATGAATCGTCAGCATCTCATTATAGGGGTTCCAAACGTTATCTTGCATCTATAATAATGGACCGGGTTGAGCAAATCCTGTTGTGAGGGTTTCTATGGATCCAAAACAAAAATATGTAACATGCTTTGCTCCTGGCCACATCACTGGTTTTTTCGCAATACATGAAAACGATGATCCGGCCTTAAAAGGCACTACAGGTTGCGGTATAGTTCTTAACAGAGGGGTCACTGCAAAAGTATGTGTGGGATCTGATATTACAGGGACAGAGATTTTCCTGAATGGTTCAAGGAAGCAATCATCTGTATCTTCCCATCTGGTTGCCTCCCTCTCCTGTGAACCCGTAAGGATAGAATCCCATGCTGATATCCCTGTTGGCTGTGGTTTTGGTGCTTCCGGTGCAGGTGCACTGGCAACTTCCTATTGCTTAAATGATCTTTTCTCATTGGGCCTGACCCAAAATGAAATCGTGGAAGCCGCTCATATTGCCGAAGTTGTAGGGGGAGGCGGGCTGGGCGATGTGGAAGCCCAGGCATACGGTGGGCCTGTCATCAGGAAAAGACCGGCTCCGATTACAAAAGGGGGTCTGCTGGATCGCATCGTTTCCCCCTCTTTTAGTGTACACTGTGTGGCTCTGGGCAAGTTGTCTACAAAAACGACCCTCGCCGATTCTTCTGTAACTGGAAAGATCAATATTGCAGGCAAAACTGCAATGAAAAACTTGCTACAGAGTCCGACCATTGAAGAATTTATGCGCCAATCCCGCAGTTTTAGTTTTGATCTGGGTCTTTTGAGCAAGGATGCAGAAGATATTATCGAGGCTGTGGAATCTGTCGGTGGATTTGCTTCACAGGCTATGCTTGGAGATGCGGTTTTTGCGGTTGCTGGTCCGGAGTGTACTGATACTGTCCTCATGAAAGCGATGAGTGAATTTGGAACAGTATTTAGCAGCACGGTTGCAGGTACTTATTAATATCTCTGCAAATCCTGTCCTTCTTTTTCATATTGACATAAGAATTATTGCAAAAAGGGCGCATACCACTCCTAACCACTGTCTGGGGGCAAGCTCTTCTTTTAGTATAAAATATGCAAGTAATACCGTGGCACCGGGGCTTAATGAGGATAGGATTGTGGTAATATCCAGCCTGCCCGCTTCTGAAGCCAGTGCAAAGAACGTACCTCCTCCGGTATTGAAAAGTCCTGCAAGAATGATTACGGGCAGTACGTCAATGGACGGGGATTTCACTTTCACTGATCCTGTCAGTGTGACAAAACCTAAAAACATCAATAGGGCTGTTCCTCTGGCAAAGGCCAGTGGCCAGAATATGGCAGTTTCACTGAAATTATCTATGGATATAAAGAAGAGTCCAAATCCCATTCCCGCAAGCAGAGGATATTTCAGGTCATTTATTTTGACTTTTGGCCCGCTGTCCATACTGACAATAAACCACACTGCGATAAAAGCAAAAATGAATCCTGCAATTTGCAGGATTTTAGGAAAACCTTCATAAAATGCAGAGTAAATTACCGGGACTATGGCCGATATAACTGCAGCCACCGGAGCAACTATACCCATTTTTCCTTCAACCAATCCCTGATAAAGGGCTAACAATCCGGATACTCCAAAAAAACCTGCAAGACATCCCCACACCAATCTACTTAATGGGGGCAGATTCTCTGAGAAAACAAATGCAAATATGGGGAAAAGTACAACTCCTACGATCTGGGTTACCAGAACCACTGAATATACGTTTGTCCGCCTTGAAGCACAACCACCGGTGAAATCTCCTGCTCCCCAGAAAACGGCAGATGCAAGACCAAAAAAGATTGCCATAAGTTCAACAGGGACCATTTTGGATTCTCCGGGACGTTTTGGAATTCACATTGGCTGATTGTTGTATTTGGTGTTAAATCTGCGCTTTAGTCGATAGATTGAAGTAGTCTTCAGGCCAAATTATTTCATAAAATTACCTGCAGATAATCACTTCTGAATTTAATATTTGGATCTCCTTGGAGGATTGGGTTTTAATAATATGTATCCGGAGGCATTTAATGACAGACATCACACTAAAACAAAGATTCTTGGATTCCCTTGCAGGAAAGGATGTTGACAAGGTACCGGTATGTTCGGTAACCCAGACAGGTACAATTGAACTGATGGAAGTCACCGGCAGTCATTGGCCAGAGGCACATTATGATGCTGAAAAAATGGCTACACTGGCTATAGGTGGGTATGAGGTGGCTGGTCTGGAAGCCGTACGCTATCCTTTTGACGGTACGGCTATAGCCCAGGCCCTGGGGTGCACGATAAAGGAAGGAACTTTTGATTCTCAACCATCTGTTTTCAATAATCCCTGTAGCAATAAGGAAGATGTAGGAGAGTTCAATCTGCCTGATAATTTCCTGGAAAACCGACGCATATCCACCATACTGGATGCCACGGAAATTGTCCGGGAAAGGGTTGGGGAAGACATTCCTGTTGTTGCAGGCATGCTTGGTCCTGCAGCGATTGCGATTTCCCTTGTGGGTGCAAAGAATTACCTAATGTGGTCTCTCACAGAGCCGGAAACTATACGTGAACTGCTTGGTATGGGTGTAGAAATCTGTGTGGAATATTCCAATGCTCTTTTTGAAAGGGGTGCCGATGCAATTTGTATGCCTGATTCCGAAGCCGGACCTGATCTGTTACCTCCCGAAATCTTTGAATCCCTGGTCCTTCCGGAATATGATAAAATCTGTTCCAGCACTGACGGACCAATGATATTGCACATGTGCGGAGATGCCACTGCAATCCTTGAACCGATGGCCTGTTCAGGATTTGAGGGCTTGAGTATTGAAGAAAAAGTGGATGCCAGATATGCCAAAAGAATAATTGGGGACAGGGCTTGCTTAATAGGCAACGTTTCCCCTGTGGACATCCTTCTTTCAACTACTGCGGAAGAAGTGAAGAGGCAGGCTAAGATGTGTATTGAAGATGGTGTGGACATTCTTGCACCGGGCT
>JBMCCK010000152.1:0-3178 GCA_048619255.1 Methanohalophilus sp.
CCTTTCCACAGGAAGAAAGCCTGAGCGTTTTTCATTTTGTTTAGGTCTTGCAATATCAATCGTTTTGTGAGCGGTGTTCAGGTCTCCACATACGACTACAGAATAACCCTCCTGTCTTAATTCCTGGGCATATTCCAGGAAAGCCTCATAGAAATCCATTTTATACCGAAGCCGCTCATCTGAAGAATTACCATTGGGAAAGTAAATATTAAAAAGTACAAAATCATCATAGAAAGCGATTAAAATCCTTCCTTCATGGTCAAACCGGTTTATACCAAAACCATAACGCACTTCTTGTGGCTGGACCTTAGTGTAAAGGGCAACCCCACTATAGCCTTTCTTTTCAGCAGCACTAAAATAACTGTAATAACCATCTATACGTCTGATATCCGGCGGCAGCTGGGAAGGGCGGACTTTTGTCTCCTGCAAACACAGAATATCAGGTGATTCAGAAGTTAACCATTCCAGAAATCCTTTTTTAGCAACTGCCCGCAAACCATTGACATTCCAGGAAAGCAGTCGCAGGTTTATTCCCCCCCATATTTAGTATATTTCACAGGAGAAACATCTATATCGACAGCCCGAATAGTAGCAATTACTTCATCCCCCTCATCGATATCCAGATTTCCTAATTTCTTTTCTCCCATTATAGAAGTTAATACTGCAGACTCAACTTCAATTTGTATTCGAGAAATTCCATCAGAAGATTCTACTTTCCTGGCCTTACAGGGAATATTGTTGGTCTCACCCATATTTTCAGAGGATAATTCTTCCTCCAACATCCTGTCAACATAATCCCGATTCATCTCATATTGATTTATCAGATCCCTTCCATACTCTGTAAGAAAAGTACCCTGCTCCTTACCTCCCCTGACAGTCCTTACAACATCATGTCCGATTCTCAAATTCATCTTCTTCAATATATTCCAGGCATGTTTATAGGAAATGTCGAGTTTTTCACAGGCTTTTTTCAGAGATTTCTCTTCATTGATCACTTTTAATAGACGCACTTTACCGGCACCAATCACAGGTTTGCCTTCGTGTGTCAGCCAGACCTTTGTACGAGTTTCCAGAATATCAACCCCGAATACATTTTATTACATCATCTGCAGGATAATTCAGACGAATGATACGGGTTCTGCCCCGCATACCTTCACCCGAAAACGAAACATCCAGATAATGCGAATCCTTCAATTTATTCACCAACCCATAAAACCGGGTATATCCCAATTCATTATTGCCCGTAAAAAGTTCGTAAAGTTCGCCTGCTTTGATTTCATCATTTTCCGCCACAAGCCGCAGGATCTCTTTTTCATTATCTGAAAGGGATGATATGTTACGCCTCAGATGCAAAAGACGTGATGATTCATAGGCCTTATCGACATCGTCCTCTGAAATGTTTTTGCTTGCCCTTTTTTCTGCATTCAGGCCTGATCTCTTGAGTAGATCGATACCAACACGCAGATCACCGGTCAAATCGACATAATTCACTATTTTTTCCCTGACTTCCTCAGGCACTACATCCGGATAAAAAGCCAGCTGAATTCGGGAAGAAATGATGTCTCCTATTTCGTCATAAGAGTAAGAAGGAAATTCAATCTCTTCTGGCAGGAATACAGAACTCACCTTTGGATCAAACCTGTAAAGTTTTCCCGTATCACTTACAATCGCAATCACACCCATTTTCACACCGGGATACTGTTCATGGGCCCGTAGTATGGAATACATGATCTCATCGGCATGCCCTCCGTGGAATAAATAATTGATATCATCCAGACACACCACCATTGCCTTGTCCTTTTCGATAAGTTTCAGGACAATCTTTTCAAAAAGTTTCCTGAAGGCTACCCCCGAAGACGGAGGATCTATATTGAAAAGTTTGCGATATATGCGTGAAACAACAGCAAAGCGAGTGGAATCCATCTGGCAATTGATCTTAACCAGGACCACATCCGAGGTATGTGTTTCTATTTCTTCAAAAACCTTTAATACAGCGCTGGTTTTACCGGTGCCGGGTGGACCATAAACAAGACAATTAATAGGCCTCATACCTTTTACTGCAGGCTTTAAACTATAGATGAGAGATTGTAGCTGGGAATCCCGATGCATAAATTGTTCGGGAATATAATCCAGCTCCAGTACAGTGGGATCCCTGAAAATTGTCTCGTCCCAGAGAAGCATATTATTTTTCATATACCTGACTCCTAAACCTAATATAAAATTCCCCTGTAAATATAATAGCTTTTTTGCAGGGCAATTTACACTTTGCCTGAAAAATCGATTTGACCGATAGTTTATGTTGTTGTCCGATAAATACCCTGTTTGTCGGACAAAGCGGGCAATTTGGAATCCTTTATATATTTGCTCACCTATGGGTGCTTGGTTAACTTATGAAATGCAGGAGAGGAAGACCAAAATGCCCCCGCAGGATACGGGCAGAGCCCACTATTATGTGCTTTAAACCCTGCGGGATACCAAGGTCTGAAGTTGAGGTAGTAGAACTCGCATTTGAGGAACTGGAGGCCATCCGACTTGTGGACGTGGATGAGCTGACACAGGAAGAAGCAGCCCTTGAGATGGGAATTTCCAGAAGGGCTTTCTGGGAAGAACTGAAAAATGCGAGGAAAAAAGTCGCCAGAGCCCTTGTTGAAGGGCTGGCCATAGATATCAAAGGTGGAAATTACACTACTGAATAAATGGAGTCATAAAAATGAGTCAAAACATACAGTCAGCTGAAAGTCTGGTAAATTCCAAAGTTGAAGAGCCAAAACTCGTATCGAATCTACGCGGAATAAAAAACAAGCTCATGGTAATGAGTGGCAAAGGCGGGGTAGGAAAGAGTACCGTTTCCGCAAATCTCGCTGCAGCCCTTGCCAGACGCGGGAAAAAGGTCGGGCTGCTTGACAGTGATATTCATGGACCAAGTATTCCCACAATGTTTGGTATCGCAGACCAGAGACCTGAAGTAGGAGAAAAAGGCATTCTGCCCGTACAGGTTGCAGATAATCTCAAAATCATGTCCATAGGTTTATTGCTGGACGATCCGGATTCCCCCGTGGTCTGGAGAGGGCCTGCCAAGATGGGAGCCATAAAGCAGTTCCTTGAAGAAGTTGACTGGGGAGTGCTGGACTACCTGATCATAGACCTGCCTCCGGGCACAGGAGATGAACCATTGAGC
>JBMCCK010000153.1:0-3073 GCA_048619255.1 Methanohalophilus sp.
GGTACTGGATACACGGGGAACACCTGATAGTTGACGGCGAGAAAATGAGCAAGTCAAAGGGCAATGTTTTCACTCTCCCCGAATTGGTTGACAAATATGGGGGAGAAGTAGTACGCTTCATGTTTATGTCCGTGCATTACAGGAAGAAACTGGATTTTTCTGACTCCTTTGCCCAAAATGCACAAAATAGCTATTTCAAGCTCAGAGAAACGCTGGAAAATCTGGAATTTGCTATAAAAAGTGCAGATGATAATAAATATCCTTTTGATAAGGAAATGATAGACATGCCTGGTAATCTTGAAAATGATTTCAGGAACGCTCTGGAAGATGACATGAACATCCCGAAAGCAATCGCAGTTTACCATGAATTATCCCGTATTTCCAACCAGTACCTTGAATCCGGAAGGAATAAGGATGTACTTGAAAAGCTTCTTACCCATTACCGGAAGTTTGCAGATATCCTTGGTATTTTTGCACAAAAAAGCGAGGGAGTGCCAGAAGAGATTATGGAACTTGTAAAGATACGTGAGCAGGCCCGAAAGGACAGGGATTGGGACACATCAGATGCTTTAAGGGACAAAATTGCGCAAGAGGGATTTGTTGTGCAGGATACCTGTGAAGGGCCTAATGTAAAGAGACAGAAACGCTGATTAGAAGATTATTCGCATCTATGTTTTGAGTAGGGAAAGTGGATTTAATAGTATATAACTCCCAGATCATTGCCTTCCTTTTGTACAACCGGATACTGGGCTTTTGGCACAATGACGGTTATGCGTGACCCACTCAGGTAAATTTCCTCAATACTTGCTCCATCTTTGAATAGAACTTCGATATTGTTGCCGGTAATAATGGCGCTATCAACCCGTGTGCCCCATTCAACCACAACCTTGATGGAGTCACCATTTATGTACAGATCGATGTTTTCCTCATCATATTGTACGGTTTCCCTGATATTTTCCCCTTCGATCTCCACAACACCAGATTGGACTATAGATCGAGTTGTGTCGTCTGCACATCCACTGGTAAGTAGTATTGCAGAAAGGAAGAAAATGACAACAATTGGTTTTATGAATTTCATTGTTACCTGTTAACCAATTCAATTATTTAACCATTTTCAGATATCGGTGCTATCCAACTTCTATGTAATCACAATAAAATTATTTCACGATTTCATATCCCGCATTCTTCCATGCAGCCATGCTACCAAGGACATTATATATCTTTTTATATCCGTTTCTTTTCAAAATGGAAGCCGCTATATTGGAACGTCTTGCAGAACCACAATAGACAACTACCTGACATTTAGCGGGCAGTTTATCCAGGTTATTTTCCAGATTCCCTACGTATATATGTGTGGATCTTTTTATGTGTCCTGCTTCCCATTCATCCTGCCCTCGCACATCCAGGATAACCATCCTTTCATTTTCATCCAGTTTCCTTTTCAGGTCATGCACGGATATGAGGTGGAATCCGTCGACAGGTAAAGCTTCCATATACCAGGCGGAGATTCCCCCTTTCAGGAAGCCTTTGATATTATCATAGCCCAAACGTATCAGATATTTTACAGCTTTATCCAATTGCTCTTTTTCTTCCATGACCAGAATGATCGGTTTATCATAGGGCAGAACCCAGCCTGCAAAAGAAGGCAGACCTTCCAGCCATATACTATATGTATCCTTGATATGGGCTCCGCCGAAGGAATGAGGCATACGTGTATCCACAACTACAGCCCCCTTTTCCATTTCTTCCCTGAACTCTTGTGGGGAAAGCATTTTGGGAATAGGCAAGTATTTCAGGATTGGTGGCCCCCTGAGATTGTATTCTTCCATTTTCCTGAAGTAAGGGGGATACTCGTGATGCTCTGCAAGTTTATATTTTACAAATTCGTCCCTGTCAGTTTTTTGTAATACGGGGTTATGAATGCGTTCCAGTCCCAGAGTACTGTGCTCTCTTTGCGAGATGGAACCACCGCAAACAGAACCGGCACCATGGGCGGGACAAAGTATCACTTCATCTCCCAGCGGCAGTATTTTATTAAAAATGCTGTCATATAGTTTTGATGCCATCTGTGAAATTTTGTCGGACCCATAAAGATCTGTTCTTCCCACCTCCCCCACAAACAATGTGTCACCTGTAAATACCATTACAGGAACCTCATTTGAATTAACATCTGATAGCACATATGACATACTTTCATCTGTATGGCCCGGTGTGTGCAGGGCTGTTAGTTTCAGTGAACCGAATGTGAAATTTTGTTTGTCCTTTAAGGCATTCCCATATTCAAAATCCAGATATATTCCATGGTATATATCCGCACCTGTGAGAGTTTTCAATTGCTGTGAACCGATCACGTAATCTTCATTGCGGTGTGTTTCAAAAATATATTTTATATTCATTCCATTTTGGCGCGCCAGATCCACATAAATCTGGCAATCCCTGCGTGGATCTATTACCACAGCCTCATTCCCCGAACCTAAGAAATATGACAGATGTGCAATTCCTTCTGATTTTATACGCTCGAATATCATGTTTCCCCCATTTTATAGTGACTCTTTTTTGTGATTATGATTTATCATAATTTACCAATTGATCCATGAAAGATTTAAAATCGTCATCAGGGTTATGTGCAGAAATATCCATTATGATTGAATCAGGATTGGCATTACGGAGAAAATCCTTTACATCTCTGATACTTTCATCATTTGCAGATTCTGTTTTGTTCAAACAGATTATATCGGCCTCTTTAATCCTGTCGATTACAAATTTGGGCAATTTATCAACATCAGTGATGAAAGTTTTAGGGTCTACAATATTTACAACAGGAGCAAAGGATATATCAGTGATATTCATCGGTTCAAGGCTTGCTTTTATCTGGGACGAGGATGCACTTGATAGAAGTTCGATGATCACAAAATCAGGATTTGATTCACTGGCTGCAGTTTTCAGGGTACCTTCCAGATTGAACCTGAGGCTGCAAGGAACGCAGGCGTTAATCACTTCTTTTGTGATGATATTTGTGTTTTTGATATCACTATAATTGACTTCCCCTTTCTCGGTAAATAATATTACAACT
>JBMCCK010000154.1:0-3035 GCA_048619255.1 Methanohalophilus sp.
CACTCCCGCCAGAGTGCGTTCCAGCCCGGCGGCGCAGGAAGCGCAGCTCATTCCGGTAATATCCAGAGTCAGACGGTCACTGCGAATTCCGTAACCAAGGGATTCTATGCGATTGCGTATTTCCCTTAAGTCCAGCTTATTTGTATCATAGGTCACAGATGCTTTTTCAGAAGCAAAATTCACAGAGACTTCCTTAACTCCATCTACTTTTGCAAGGCCGGTTTCGATGCGTTTGGCACATGCAGTGCAGGACATGCCGGAAATATTCAATGAAAGGGTTTTTTCAGCATCCCGGGTTGATATTTGTTCAATACTTACAGGACAGGTCCCCTCACATGCATTCTCTTCCTGATCTTCGACAGAATATCCGGCCTGGCCAATAGTCTCCTTCATAGTTTCAACACTTGTGGCTGATGAAGGGTCATAATTCACTGTAGCAATGCCACTGTCAAGATCAACCTCTACGGATTTCACTCCTTCCAGGTTTTCAAGGGCATCGTGGACACTTTTTGTGCAGTGTCCACAACTCATACCGCTTACATGTAAAAGAATCTCAGCCATGGTTGTATTATGCCTCGTACCCTGCATCCCTGATAGTTTTTTTCAGCTCTTCTACATTTATGTCAGGTTTATATTCCACGTGGACTTCACCTTTTTCAAGGTCTACTTCAGCTTTGGATACAGAGGTAATATTTTGTAATGCCTTCTCGACTGCCATCTTACAGTGGCCGCATGTCATTCCTTTGACTTTAATATCTATCTTTTCCATAAAATATCCCCTGTTTAGTTTGTCGTCCAACAATTTAATATATTTGCCTATCAAATATAGTTAACGCCGTGAAGTAGAGATTAAGATGATGTATATGGATCAAATAATTGCTAAAATTGAAGAACTGAAGACTAAAATGAATGCTGTTATTCTGGCCCATAATTACCAGCGATGTGAAATACAGCATCTGGCAGATTATACGGGTGATTCACTTGGACTGAGCCGTCAGGCAGTGGAACATGACTGTGATGTCATTGTCTTTTGCGGAGTGGATTTCATGGCGGAAAGTGCGGCCATTCTGTCCCCGGATAAGCAGGTACTACTGCCTGCAAAGGATGCTCATTGTCCCATGGCAGCAATGGTTGATGTGCCAACCCTCAGAAGAGCAAAAGCAAATAACCCCGATGCTGCAGTTGTATGTTATGTTAATTCTTCAGCGGCTGTAAAGGCAGAAAGCGATATATGTTGTACTTCTTCAAATGCTGTCAATGTGGTAAATTCCCTTGAAGAAGATAAAGTGATATTTGTGCCGGATAAGAACCTGGCACATTATGTCTCTCTTCACACAGAAAAACAAATAATCCCCTGGGAAGGTTATTGTCCGGTTCATCATCAGATAATGCCCGAAGAAATCAGATTGGCAAAACAGGAGCATCCTGATGCTGAATTCCTGTCTCATCCGGAATGCAGGCCTGAAGTTGTTGAAATGGCAGACGCAGTTCTTAGTACCTCGGGCATTATTGAAAGAGCGGGTAAACCAGATGTAAACGAATTTATTATAGGGACGGAAAATGGTATTCTTTGCAGGCTCAAAGAGCAGTATCCCGATAAAATGTTCTATTTTGCGTCTTCCTTTGCCTCATGTGCAAATATGAAAATGGTTACACCTTCTATTTTGCTGGATTCAATGGAAAAAATGCAATATGAAGTGACTGTAGAAGAAAGTGTAAGGGAAAAAGCAAAAAAAGCCCTTGACAGGATGCTTGAAATTTAATCTGTATTTTTATATTTTAATCATCTGGTCTTTTTTCAAGGGCTTTGTAATTTACAAAAGTCCCTCCAGGTCCTTCTCTCACCTCTACATCATATCCGGCATCATCAAGCATATGTGACAATATGTAAGATTCCTGAAACAATTTGTTTATTTGTAAAATTATTTATAATTTGCTACATTTTTGACTCATTTCATTTTAGGAAAAGGTTATATGTCACAACTGACCAACATATTCCTTATGTCACTGAAAGCACTCTTTTTAAACTGTACACTGAAAAAGTCACCTGAGGTATCGCATACAAGAGCCCTTATCGATAAAGCAGTTGAACTGTTTCAGGATCTTGGTGTAGATAGTGAGGTAATACGCGTTGTAGACCACAATATAACTTTTGGTGTTTCTTCTGATGAAGGAGGCGATGACGAGTGGCCACAGATTCTTGAAAAAATAAAAGCCTGTGATATACTCATAATTGGATCTCCCATATGGTTTGGAGTAAGGTCTGCAGTGGCACAGATGGTACTTGAAAGATTGGACGGATCTTATGCAGATGCTGACCCCGAGACCGGGCAATATCCACTTTATGGCAAGGTGGCCGGAGTTATTGTGACGGGTAATGAGGATGGTGCACACAATGTTTCTGCAAATACACTTTTCAATCTGACCCATCTTGGGTGTACAATTCCACCGAACGCTGATTGTTACTGGGTCGGTGATGCAGGTCCGGGTCCAAGCTATATTGATGCAGGAGGAGACAGGCACCTTTACACAAACAGGACTGTCAGGTATATGGTAAACAATCTTGCTTATATGGCAAAACTTCTGAAGGACAATCCTATTCCTACAAAATTAAAGGAACTGGATGAAGCTGCGAAAAAGGTAAGTGACTGATTTAAAAATAGAGAATATGTGATGTCTATTGCATCACATTGCACTTTTGCCAATCTGTGCGATTGTTTCATCAATATCTTTCTGGAGCTCATCCGGTATTCCGGAGATACCTACGTCAAGGAAACCACGCACTATCATTCCTACAGCCTCTTCTTCGGAAAGACCACGAGCCATAAGATATTCGACCTGTTCCCTTGCAATCCTGCCAACCGCTGCTTCGTGTGTCAGTTCAATATCATCCACGTTTGCTTCAAGGATGGGAATTGCTCTCTGCGTTCCTTTTTTGCTCAGGACAAGTCCGTGGCATTCCAGGTGACCCTTTGATTGGACTTCATTTCCTACCATTTCCCCTCTTGCAATAACAGTTCCGCCGGTTGTGATCG
>JBMCCK010000155.1:0-3018 GCA_048619255.1 Methanohalophilus sp.
AGAATCAAACCATCCGTTGTCTTCGATGCTCTCTCCCTCAATACCGTTCTGATCCATCCAGCATGCAGTTAGGTCGGCTGCCCTTTCCACAGCATCCACTATTACGCTGTCAGCGGTTGCGATTACTCCAAGGTTTCTTGCCTGTTTGAGGTCAAAATCCACATTTTTTGACGTCCTGACTTCCGTCTTGAAAGGATATTTTGTTGCCCTCCTGCGGATAAATTGTGCAAGTTTACCGCTGTTACTCATCTGGCTGTCAAGAAGAATTGTTGCAGAATTTACTGCCAGTACTGAGAGTGTGGTCAGCATCTCATCGACAGCCTGATAGGTTGTAGTTGTATTGGTGTGGTTCTTGAAAATTCCGCGGGTGTCACGCAGGAATCCATCGTCTGCAAACCATACTGTCTCATTCTGAAGCACGCTTTCCATTGTTATCAGTACATTGTATCCGTCTATGAAGATATCACATCCTTTAAGTTGAGAGCATGTGAGCCTTTTCTCATTGCGCTTGGCTGCGGTCTCCGGGTCAAATACAAGTCTTGTGAGGATGTGTCTTTCTTCCTCTGCCAGGCGGTAATGGTTGCTGACAAACCTGATTGCACCTTTTCTCCTGTATCCCCGGCAGAGAAGGTACCTTATGTCGGCTGCAGGTTCCCTGAGTTTATTTTTGAGGCTTTCAACTGATGTGATACCTGCGGCAGATGTCATACCTGAAAATCTCTTCCGATAAGTTTTATACATGTCGGCAACCACCCTTTAATGGTGATTCTTTGGAAATACTCTGGCTTGATCAGGATGACGTGAAATCCCTGCTGGACATGCCTTCAGCCCTGAGGGCAGTAGAAATGGCTTTTTCCCAGTATGGAAGGAATAAGGTACAGATGCCACCCAAATCTTATCTTTTTTTTACCGAACATAATGGGGATCTACGCACAATGCCCGCTTTTCTGGAGGAAGAGGATGTTGCAGGTGTCAAGGTAGTAAATGTTCATCCTGAAAACCGTAAAGTAGGCCTGCCTACCGTGATGGCGACTGTTATACTCAATTCCACATCCACAGGTGCGCCTCTTGCCATGATGGATGGTACATACCTCACGGATATACGCACCGGCGCAGCAGGAGGTGTGGCAGCTCGATATCTTGCACGTGAAAACAGCAGTGTCGTGGGGATGGTGGGAGCTGGTAACCAGGCCAGGACACAGTTAGAGGCTATTTCGAATGTTTTCGATCTTGAACATGTATATGTGTTTGACCTAGACATGTCAAGAGCGGAAAAATTCAAAGAAGGAATGGAACCAGTTGCATGTTGTGACATAACAGTAGTTGATAGTATCCAGAAAGCCTGTGGTGTGGATATTCTGGTAACCACCACTCCTTCAAGACAGCCAATCATCAAAGCACAATGGCTGGCGGAGGGTATCCACATCAATGCTATCGGGGCTGACGCCAGGGGTAAGGAAGAACTGGACCCTTCCATCCTCCAGAAAGCAAGGGTTGTGGTCGATGATATGGCACAGGCCACCCATTCCGGCGAAGTGAATGTTCCCCTTTCTGAGGGTTACATCAGACAGGAAGATATCTTTGCCCAGCTGGGTCAGATAGTTGCCGGTCTGCATGAGGGGCGTGAATCGGATACTCAGATTACAGTTTTTGATTCAACTGGGCTTGCGATACAGGATATTGTGACTGCCAACCTGGTTTATAAAAAAGCAAAAGAGAAAGATATAGGCTCGAAGGCAAAATTGTTTTGATTATGTCTGGTAATGGCAGATGGCTGACTCACCTTTTGCCCCTTATTGTCTTAAATCCGCCGATTCTTTCCTCACAGATCTACCTGTGACGTTCTTCTTCCTCTGCTATTTTTTCCATTTGTTTGGTGAACTCGTTATTCTTTTCTTTACTGCCGAAATATTCTTGCAGGTCATTCTGGTTTATAGATGCAATTTTTTTGTAATCACTGTGGGCAAGGATTTCGTATTTTCGTATGGTCTGAAACATTTCCGGACCATCCATACCTCCAAAATCAAAGTGTTTAACCGGCACCCCTGAAGGAAGTTCTTTCGGAATGGTTATATTGGCTATTTCCATCCAATATTCCACGATCAATCTATGTCTTTCCGAATCATTGGACAATATTTGTAGGGCCTCAGCTTCCGCTCCTTCTAGTTCAAGTTCTGATTCCCAGAGTATGAGCTGTTCCAGCTGGGATTCCATCCTGTACATTTTTTAATTTTGATTGAAGCAACTTTTCACCGATGTTTTCCGGCATCATATTATCCTTTACATTAATAAGATGGAACTCATCGAATTAGTTTTCTATTTAAAGTATATTATATAATAATATAAGATACTTTGTTGTGGTATTTATTTAAAGTTATCAGATATTACAGAATATTATTTATTTTCTGTATTTCAATTAACTTGGGATATCTATAAATAATACTCCGGGAGTACTGGAAGAATACCGGTGTATATTAATGAAAGCGGTTTGTTTACTCAGCAGTGGATTGGATTCTCTTGCGTCCCTTGCGATAGCGTCTGCAAAATACGATGTACAGCTTGGCCTGACTTTTGATTATGGGCAACTGGCTGCGGATGCAGAGATTGGACGTTCCCGGCAGATATGTGATCATTACGGTATTCCACACCGTGTCGTTTCGCTGGACTGGATGAAAGAGATTACTACCACGTCCCTAGTAAATCGGAAAGGGAGTGTACCGGATATGGCCGGGGCAGACCTCGGGAAGAGGGAAGTGACTTCTGAATCTGCAGCAAACGTCTGGGTTCCCAACAGGAACGGATTGATGGCAAATATTGCTGCCTCTTTTGCCGAAGCCATGGGTTGTGGCTATATTATTGCCGGTTTCAATGCCGAGGAAGCCGCTACTTTCCCGGACAATTCCCCGGAATTTGTGGAATGTATAAACAGGGCTTTTTCTTATTCCACTCTCAATGGAGTACAACTGATATCTCCTGTGCTTGAAATGGATAAAGTGGCCATTGTAAAGGAAGCAGTTC
>JBMCCK010000156.1:0-3014 GCA_048619255.1 Methanohalophilus sp.
CGAAGGATTTAGCAACCACACAACCCACACCTGTATGCTTGAGCGCCAGGGGTGCCTGTTCTCTGGAGGAGCCACAGCCGAAATTGTTGCCACCGACAATGATGTCACCAGGAGATACTTTGCTTGAAAAATCGGGGTCGATGCCTTCCATGGCATGATCGGCAAAGACCTGCATATCGGTGGTGCGCAGGTATTTACCCGGGATTATCACATCGGTGTCCACGTCGTCACCGAAGATCCATGCTTTACCTTTAATCACTTTATCCAATCCTCTCACCTGCTTTAAAGGTACTTCATATCTCATATTTGTAGGTAGCGAATTGTGTGTGATCAGATACTAATTGAAAAAAGAGAAATTTATGAATATTAATATTTATTATAGATGTTACGTCTGTGTCCTATCTCAATTACAAAAACAATCAACTGGTCACCATCAATGCTCAAAATTACCCTGTATTCCCCTATTCTTAGCGAGTATAGAGGAGATTTCGGGGAACCTTTGAATTTTTTCACGTCAACTACCCCTCCCACCTTACGGAAGGAGTCTCCTGTTTCAAAAGAGATGAACTTTGGGATTCTCCTGTATTTGCCTGATAGCAGCAAGTATCAGTTTTGCCAGGCCAACGGGTAATTTCTGTAAATCTTTTCTTGCACCCGGCGAGTACAGGATAGTATACATTAGCGAAGCTCCAGTTGCGCTTCTATTTCTTCCTGTGTGTAATATTTTCCTTCCTTAAGATCATGAATGGCTTCTTCAACCCTTTTTAGTGTATCTTCACTCAAAGGCTCCTCATCATAAGCCATTCTAACCAGCCTGGAGAGAACCTCATTGTATGACTCACTGGGAAACAGTTTCAGGTCATCAAGATTGTTTTTTACTTCAGAATCCACTTTGATTGTAGTTGTAGTCATATACATAAGTATACCTAGGTAAACCATATAAATTGCACATGATAAGGAATCGAACTAAAACTCCCAGTATCAATAAATTTCCTTGACCCTTCCAACACTACCATCTTCCAGTTGTACTTTTATCCCATGGGGATGCGAAGAAGACTTGGTGAGGATTCTTTTGACAATACCCCTGGTTATCTTGCCGCTTTTCTGATCCTTTTTTAGAACGATTCCTACGTTTAGACCTGGCCTGATGTTGCTCCTTTTAGTGCCTGCATTCATGGTCTGAAGGTGAGCCTGTAGGCATATAAGGTTGTTTATCGATGGAAAAAAGAGTTACAATAGGAGATTTGATTCAGAAGATTGCGATATTATTGTATGTTGTGGAGTCTCTGGTGGACTTGACGTTCGTTTCTCATACAGGGATAGCCTCGTTCAGTATATTTTTCCCGAGATTTGGCTTTAAAGCCTTTTTGTGCACAAGATCTACTTTAACCCTAAAGTATCTGAAAGATAGTTTTCAAGTTCAACGAATTTGAGCAATCCCGGGGTTTCACTGAATTCGACCAGTACATCAAGGTCACTGCTTTTCATTTGCTCCCCCCTGACATAAGAGCCAAATACAGCAAGAGAGGCGACCTTATATTTGGTTTTAAGTTCTGGCAGCATTTTGTGAAGTTGCAGTTTGTAGATATCAATTGCGTTCTTCTGTGAAACCATAGGTATCTGGTTGTTTTGTTTTAATTATATTAATTGATATCGACAGCAAAAAAAGAGAATTCAAAAAAGAAAGAGAAATGGAGAATAGAGGCTTCAAACCTCTATTTCACCACCGTTCAAAACAGCCGATTCGCTTACCCGCACGGATTCAGTGGTATCCCCGAAGGAAACCTTGTAGGAACCTGTGGGTGCGGTATCGAATTGGGTCTGTCCCTGCATTGGCCCTTCTGTGGAATAGGGCACCACAAATTCATAGGTCCCATCTGTGGCCGTGGTGGACTGGGAGTACTCAAAAGTCCTGCCGGTGGTCGTGCGGATGGTATTTGTGATGGTTACCTTTTCTCCTTCGGGTGCCTGTCCGGTGATGGTGGCACCGTCCACATACTCGAATATCTTCACATAACCGGTATCCACGGCTTCAATGTTGCCGTCAAGGAGGGCATTGTAGACCTGCTTGTAGCCGGCCTCTGCGGTATTGGTAGCCGGGGTCTCATGCACCATACGATACTGCTCGAGACCATCAGCGTCAAAGATGTGCAGCCGGGCTTCCATGCTGTTGAAATAGCGCTCTCCGGGAACTGTCTGGGTACCCTGGTTGGTCTGGGCCTGCACATAGTAATCATCGGTATCCAGGGTCCAGGCAGCCATGGCATAGAATTTACCGGTGGCCATCTCCACATCGGAGACCACATAACGTGCCCCTGCCTTTTCAGGATCGGGATGCACGGCTTCCAGTACTTCTGTGGCCTCTGCTTCAGAGGAGGCAGTGAAGAAGGTGGATGCACCCGGTATATTCTCATCATCCATAGTTCCACGCCGGCCACCGATACCCTGCTGGAAGGGATTGGCGTTGGGAATCCGTTGCCCGATCACTTCAATCCAGTGGCCGTAGTCCCACCAGGACATCACACCATAGGCTTCCTCAGGATAGGAGAAAAGTTCACCTTCTGGCGGCTTTTCATAACTTTCATAATAATCCAGACCGGGATCGGGTGTATTGTGATTCATCCACTGCGTTGCCTCGATCCAGTAACCATTGGGCCCTCCAGTGCCCTGATTCTGCTGCATGGAGAGGTCGTAGGATGGATAGGCCAGGAAAAGCAGCACCAGTACAAGTGCCAACGCATGTACCGGTTTGATCTGTTTGAGCCAGTCACTTATACTGGATGTCGTTTCTGCAAAGGGACTCCTGATATCTTTCCAGCCCACAAGGTCCAGCACCTTGATCCCGATATATGCCGAAAGGATTGCTGCATTGACCGAGTAGTAATAGGCAAACCGGTTCTGCTGCAGCATGGCCCAGATGATCATTACGGTCCAGACGATCAGGAAAGTCTGCTCCCGGTTGTTGCGGCGATAGATGGCAATGTAGGCCAAGACCAACAGGGCGAGGAAGGAGA
>JBMCCK010000157.1:0-2999 GCA_048619255.1 Methanohalophilus sp.
TTAATTCACTCAAATGTTCCATTGTACCGGTTGCAAGCAGTACGGTATTTTCTTTAATTATTTCTTCATCATCAACTTCCAGGATCAATTTATCTTCTTTTCTTAATCCGATTATATTTGCTCCTGTTTTCGTGTGGATATTTGCTTCGTTGAATGATTTTCCAATAAGCTGACTTGAAGGATATACAGGAAGTTCTACAATGCTATATTCATCCAGAAATGTAGTTGCGCCACCAAGCCCCATTACATAGGGGTCTAATGCTTTTTTTCCCAGGAATCTGCCAAGTACAAGTTTTGGGGAAACTACACGATTTGCACCCGCATATTTTAGGTATTTGATATTTGCTGAATTTTCGGCTACTGCTATTATGTAAGCATTTGCAAGGCTGGAAGCAGTAAGTACAATACTGGCATTTTCTTCATCAGAGCGATTTGCTATCAAAAAGCGGGCATTGTCAACCCTGGCGTTTTTCAGTGTTTCATCATCTGTAGCTTTACCGTATATGCATGATAGTTTTTTTTCAATAAGACTTCGAAGTATTTCTTCATTGTCTTCAATGATTATGAAATTGACTTTCTGCTCCTCAAGTTCATCTATGAGCGTTTCCATTAACCGGTTGTAGCCACAAATGATTATATGGGAAGAAAAGGATTCCGGAGCTTTTGTTGGAAGGGGCATGTTTAGGGATCTTTCAAACCACGGTGTGATGACAAAAGTAATCAAAATACCAAATACCATGATTACACCACTTAATTGTACGAAGATGGCAAAAACTTTGCCGATTGGACTTGTTAATACAATGTCTCCGTAACCTACAGTAGTGGTAGTTGAGATTACCCAATATATAGCATCAACAGGATTATAATATTGCGTTTGTCCTTCATAATTTACCAGCAGAAGGAAGACGATCGTATCGATGATCACCACTCCCAGGGAAATGCCCATGTAATGGTACAGTGATCGTCTCCACATGGCCGGTAATTTCATTTTCATCTATCCTGTGTTTAGAAACCATGTACTATGTAGGGTCCGAATATCATCAGGACAAAGGATAATATGATAAAGATTGTAACAGTGCCTGCTATGGTTCCTGCAAGGGTGGTTGACTTGATTTCATCCCCTGTAAACCTTTTGAGGAACGACTGGAGATAATCTCTGAATACATGTCCTCCGTCCAGCGGGACAGCCGGAAGGCAATTGAATAAGCCCACATAGAAGTTCAGCCATCCAACCCAGAGAAGGCTGTTAGCAATCCAGAAGACTCCTACACCGAGAGGCTCGCCCCATCCAACAGGTTCATAGAACTGGGTAAGAGTGCCACTAAAGCCGGGGAAACCTTCTCCTGCAAATCCGATTATCGGTAAACCCAACAGGATGACCCAGCCAGCTACGCCTGTGAGCATGGAAGGCAGGCCTTTGAGCATATCCAGATATTCATGGGCGGGGTACTCCCCGATGGAAATTCCTATCGGTATGTTTTTCACTCCATCTGTTCCATAATGAACTCCCAGAAAGCCTTTTTCGGAAGTGCCATCAGGATGTTGCCCCAGTGTCAGGTTGTATATTTCATTTTCTCCTTCGGGTGTCTTCACTTCAATTTCCACTTCCTGGCCGGCAGTTGTGGTATTCATGAAATTGACAAATTCTTCAGGGGTTTGGGTAGTAACATTATTGATAGAAAGTAAAAACATCCCTTTTTCAAGGTTACTTCTTTCTGCAGGTGAACCATCTACAATATCATTGATATATATCCCAAAATCCCCGCTATCCTGCTTGTCAGTTACTTCCAGTTCATATTCTCTTACCTGTCGGTCCTGCGCTGCTTTTAAGGTGACTGTGGATCCGGTTTCTGTTTTGTTCAAATAGGCAACAACGTCACTGGCATAACGCACTTCCTGGTCATCGATGCCGGTTATTATCATTCCCTTTTCAATACCTGCAATATCAGCTACAGAGTCTTCTGTAACATCCACGACCATTGTGTCGCTCATAGGAGCTATAGCTCCCAATACCGGTCCGAATAAGAGAACAAAAGCAATCAGAGCCACTGCAAAGTTTGACATCACTCCGGCGGCCAGAATACGTGCACGCTGGTTTCTGGTGGCCTTTTTCTCATTTACTACAGGACTTCCAAATTCGTCTTTGCCTTCCCCGAAAAGTTGTTCCTCATCGGGTTCAGCAAATCCGCCTATGGGCACCAGGGCAACAAGTATTCCCATGGATTTGACCCTGATATCTTCTACCCTGGCAAGAATGGCATGAGCAAATTCATGAACCACCAGTGTTACTATCAGGGCAATGATACCCCATGTAAGAGGGATAAATTCGTTGACACCGGGAATCAGGAATACATTGCGGGCTTCGTTGAATTTCCCGGGTTGAGGCATTGCATTATCTGTAAGGGAGGCAATAAGCGCGATATCTGAAAGAATGACAATAAAAAGCATGGCAAACATGCCTATGAACATTAACACGATGCCGGTATTTGCAAATACTCTCCAGTAACGGCGGGGTTTTGCAAGTTTGTCCAGAAGGGCAAGTCCCCTGACAGTTCTGATCATGAGTACGGGGCCGTATGCGGATATGTTGTACTTTTCCAGTACTCCCTTTTTGTTAAGATAGGCAACTGCGGCCCAGTATACTAAAAATATCGCCAATATTAGGTTAGTGGTTACCAATTGAATTCTCCGATGGATTATGCCAGTGATGATTAGATGGTTCAATTAATATCTTTTTATATTAAAATCAAATGGCAGAGAATAGTGTTGTTTGCTATACAATAAATCATATATCGTCGGGATAGACACCAAATTGTTGGGTGAAATTGAGCTGGTCTACTTCTTCCCAGTCCTCGGCAATCTTTTCACCCTTTACCCTGCTTATGGTTATGCCTGTAAAACTGACTTTGCGGTTTGTAGGAAACACGCCCTGAAATGTTCTTTTATGGGTGCCTTCTGCCTTCCAGCGCGTAACAACCTTGTCATTTTCAGCTATTATA
>JBMCCK010000158.1:0-2994 GCA_048619255.1 Methanohalophilus sp.
TGACTCAATCTTTCTGCATGAGGCTGCATAGTTGTGAAATCACTTTTTCCAGCCCTGCTTTGATGGGCAATCAATACTACCCGTGAATTTTCAAGATCCTTTATTGTGGGAATGTGGCTGCTTATCCTCAGATCATCCAGAATACTTCCCTGGGGGTCCATCGTCGTATTGATATCGACTCGCACCAGAATTGTTTTGTCGTCAACATCAAAATCATCAATAGTGAAATAATCCTTGTCTTGCACGGTATCCATCACCAGTCAACCTTTCCATTAACATAGGCTACTTCAGCCATGCCCCTATATACATATCAATATTATATATGTTCTCATAAACCTGCTGAATCCAGTATAGAGTCAACATCCACATTTTCTTTAACTAGTCTAACAATTGTTTCAATCTTGGTCTTCTGCTGTATCCGGGCATGCCCGATTAAGTTTTCCATTCTTTCTATCGTGGAAAGAGTGTCACCCCGTACAAGTACAACAACAACGCCTGCTTCATCAGCACTTCCCAGTACAGCTTCGCTGGGTCGGAGATTGCCAGTCAGAATCAATGCCCTTGCCCCGGCCTCTATAGCCGCCATCTGTATATCCGCGCGATCTCCTCCTGTCACTACTACACTGTTGGGAGTTCGTCGGAAATATTTGATCGCCGAATTAACTTCCATAGCACCCACTAGATAATGTTCAACAAGCTTGCCCATTTCCTGTCCACCTGTCAGGACATCTCCTCTCAAATCTTCCACAATTTCTGCTATAGAAACCGCTCCAAGAGTATGATCGCGGGGAATCACACCAAATACCTTCACCCCCTTCTTTTCAAGGAAGGGTACGACCATATCCCTTACCATTCCTAATTTGTCTTCTTCAACTTCATTGAGAATGACACCTGAAAGCATATTCCTGTCATCTATCAATTCAATGTCACAGAGAATCCGGTCCACTGCACTAACCGAATCAAAACGGGTAATCAGCAGGATCTTACTATCCAGTATGGAAGCTACCTGAGGGTCTGATAAATTGTACATGGCACCACTACCGATGCCTCCTTCGCCCTCTATGATAACCATATCTTTATCCCTGGAAACTTCCGAATAAGCTTTTTTCAGGGTTTCGTCCAGATGTTTTTCCACACCAAGCAAAGCATCATTGATAAGATTCTCGGTCAGCATAATCGGGGTGATGCAACTGCGTGGAATTTCAAGAGCCAGCAAATCTCGCATTTGTTCTGCATCCTCATCAGAGAGAACACCATCTACATCCACCAGCAGGTTGCCCACCGGTTTCATGTAACCTACACTTTTTCCACGTTCTTTAAGTATCAAACCAAGGCCACTGCATATCGAACTTTTACCAGAATAATTTTCAGAAGAACTTACAAGTATTGAAGCCATACAAACCCTCCCTCTTATCAATTTGATTCTTTCAATGTAAGACGCATATCCATAGCAAAACAACCTTCGCCTTCCGAAAGGACCATCAGTGGATTGATCTCAAACTCAAGAATCTGCGGAAAATCCTCGACAAGTCTGGAAATACGTATGAGAACATCTGCCACCGCATTCACATCATATGCTTTTTCTCCCCTCACACCTGTAAGTAAAGGATAGGAACGGATGGAAGAAATCATTGAGTGAACATCCTTTTCATTGAGGGGCGCAAGCCTGAAAGACACATCTTTAAGGATTTCTACATATGTCCCCCCCAGACCAAACATAAGAAGCGGGCCGAACTGGACATCCCGATTCATGCCTATTATCACTTCCCGGCCACCTTCAATCATTCTCTGCAATTGCACACCTGTAATTCGCGCAGAAGGCATGTAGCGGCCTACATCAGACATCATTGTATGATATGCACGCCTGACATCCTCTTTATTCATCAGTGAAAGCCGGATACCGCCAACATCGGTCTTGTGTGAAATGTCAGGAGATAGGACTTTCATAACTACAGGGTAACCAATCCTTTCACTTTCCTCTACCGCTTCTTCCACAGTGGAAGCCTTCCCGATTTCCACAACTGGAATACCATAGGCTTTCAGAAGATCAAATGATTCAAGGCCCAGGATTTTTTTATCTTTTGCTGCTGCTTCATCGAGCAGTGCTGATGCCATTTTCCTGTCCGAATGAACCGGTTTGGGTAAAGGATAAGTCATACTTCGCCTTTTTCCGTAATCACACAGGGCACCCATACTGGCAACTGCTCTTTCAGGGAAGGTGTAATTGGGTACCCCACCTGCTACAAGGATGGAATTGCCTTCCATGACCCGTGTACCGCCTACAAAACTGCAAAGTACAGGTTTATCAGAATTTTCCATCTTTTGGATTACAATCCTTGCAATGCTTGTCACATCAGTCATAGCCTGGGGAGAAGTTAACAGGATAACACCATCCACATTTGGATCTTTTAACACAATTTCAAGGGCATCACCGTAGAGTTTTGCACTTGCATCCCCCAGTACATCCACAGGATTGTAGAAACTGGCAGCATCCGGCAGAAACTCACGTAACCCTTCAATTGTTTCAGCAGAGAAAGAAGCCAGCTCCAGACCTTCATAATAACACGCATCCGCTGTGAGAATACCCAGGCCGCCTGCGTTTGTAAGTATGGCAATTCGCCTGCCTCCAGGGATTGGCTGGGTTGAAAATGCCCTTATGTAATCCAGCATGTCCTCCAGAGTATCCGCACGTATCACACCAGCTTTATCAAAAGCGGCATTATAGGCCTGGTCCGAGCCGGCAAGGGTGCCGGTATGGGAGGAAACAGCCCGGGAACCGGCAGCTGTACGGCCTGATTTGACCAAAACCACAGGTTTTTTCCTGGAAACATTCCTGGCGATTTCAATAAATTGAGACCCTTTTTTGATACCTTCCAGATAGGCTGCAATAACCGAGGTCGACGGATCGTCCCGGAATTCGGCCAGGAATTGGTTTTCCCCCAGATCAGCCTTATTTCCAAGGCTTACGAATTTGGAAAAACCCATTCCATTGGC
>JBMCCK010000159.1:0-2984 GCA_048619255.1 Methanohalophilus sp.
CGATGAAGGCAAGATCAACTGGAAACAGCCCTTTGATAACAAAACTGTTACTTATCACGATCCATGCCACCTGGGACGTCACGTTGGGGTCTTCGAACCGCCACGTAAGGTATTGCGCAGTATCCCCGGTCTGAACTTTATTGAAATGGATCGTATAAAGGACAATCAGCGCTGCTGTGGAGCCGGCGGTGGTGTTAAAGCAGGTATTCCGGACCTTGCGCTTGGTGTTGCCGAGACAAGAGTTGAAGATGCTCTTGCCAAGAACCCGGATATTCTTTCCAGTGCCTGTCCGTTCTGTAAGAGGAACCTTTCTGATGGAAGAGACTCTGTCAAAGCAGAAGATCTGGAAGTCGAAGATGTCATTGTTTTGACTGCTGAGGCTCTTGGCATCGATCTTTCTGATTGTGAAGATCAGGCAAGATAATCAATTAAGGGGATTATACCCCTTTTATTTTCTTTTTTTAGAAACCTACATAAATTATCAGTTACGTCTTGTTGCTGTTATGCAAATTCCCTATGAGTTTTTAGGCAGGATATTCATATACCTGATGATTCTGGCTTTGACAGGGATATTGTTGGCACTTATAGTAGGTGCTTACAATTTCAGAAAAAGGCACATTATTTTCCCTAAATTTGTCCTTTTCATTCTCTATATGTTCTATACTCCGGCCAAATGGATATGCAGAGCATTCCGTATCAGAGATACCTTGGTTGATGAGATTCTGATCGAAGTGCGCAATGCTGTAATGCTAGATGAATTTAGTGACAGTTCCGGTTTACGTGTTGTATTCCTGCCACAATGTCTAAGGCATTCCCGATGTCCTGCGCGTTGTGATCCGATCCATGGGTATGAATGTCAGCGATGTGGCCTTTGTTCCATTGGTTATATCAGTGAAGAAGCTGAAAAGCGTGGCTTCCGCGCTTTTGTGATTCCCGGGGGAAGTTTCATAAAGAAAATCATAAAAAACTATCATCCTACTTCATGTATCGGAGTGGCCTGTTATACTGAACTTGCCGAGGCTATGGAAGAAGTTTCATTTATGCCAGTGCAGGGAATCTGCCTCTTAAAAGATGGTTGTTTTGAAACAGAAGTGGACGTACAGGCTATAATTGAGAAAATGGAGGCATGTAATGTACGATCTGATAGGTAAATTGCTGATCGGATTCGTGGCAATATCTGTCTTATTGAGTAGCCTTGCTCTTTTTGTCAGCCGTATCAGCATTAATCGGCATGTACGTCTTGCAGGTATTTTTGCATGGATACTTGATTTATTCTATCTGCCGATCAAATATTTCTTTTGTAAGTTCTCCGATCCTCGTATTCTGGACAGCTGGATGGTTTCCCTGAAGAACATCGCTCATTACCATGCTTTCAGAAGGACTCATAACAGGATAATGCTTTTACCACATTGTATGCGTTTTCTGGATTGCCCTGCCCATGCTTCAAGATATGGTATACAATGCAAGGAATGTGGCAGGTGTATAGTTGGACAGCTAAAAAGAGATGCGCAGAAGTATGGTTATCGTTTTTACATTATAACCGGTTCCTCATTTGTGAAGCATGTATTGAAAGAAAAGCCTGCAGATGGAATTCTGGTTGTTGGTTGTAATTATGAGATTAACAAGGGTATGCGTTTTCTACGAGATAAAGGTGTTATTGCTTATGGTGTCCCTCTTGAAAGTGATGGTTGTTATAATACCTCTATAAGTTACGAAAAAATTGCAGGTATCCTTGAAGAATTCGGCCCGGTTGATGATAGTTTGTGAGTGAGGGGAGTAAGCTCCCTTCTGTTGATGCAAAGATGCATTGGCAGTATTCGGCTAAGCGTCACACCAAACGGGGGTTGTCCGAACAACACCATTGATCCCATTTCGACTTGCACCCGCGAGGATTCGCCGTTCCATCCGTACCCTGCGCGATCTCAATTTTCCATATCATTGCTTTAACGCAGGTCGGTATCGTTTCTGTGCCATCATGCGGTAAAACCGCAAGAGCCGGTTTTCCGGCTGCCCGAGCTCTCGCCCGATACCCTTTACAGGTATTCGCGTGTCCGGAAGGTGGGGAGACTTTCCTCAGACCAGAAGGCCCGGAAACTGCCCTCCCTCTCTCACAAAGCCCCTAATTCATCGGATATATAGAAATACTTATCGCAATGGCTTTTTTATTTTCTTATTCAGGATTGAAATTCAGGGAAATCGAGTCTATGCAAAAGTGCTCTCCGGTAGGTGGCGGTCCATCATCAAAAACATGGCCCAAATGGCCTCCACAACGGCTGCATATCACTTCGATGCGTTTCATTCCCACGGAATAGTCCGGTATTCTTTCGATGTTATTTTCGGATATTGCTTCCCAGAAGCTTGGCCAGCCGGTGCCTGCGTCGTACTTTGAGGAGGAAGAAAATAGTTTCTGCCCACACCCGGCACAGGTGTATATACCATTTTCATAAAAATCATTATATTTGCCACTGAAAGGTGCTTCAGTTCCTTTTTTCCTGAGGACACGAAACTGTTCTGCAGACAATCGTTTTTTCCATTCCTCTTCTGAAATTTGTTTCCAGTTCTCGGACATATTAAACCTCATAAAGACACTGCAAACGGCTGGATGGAGAATGTTTGGTAGGGCTATACAGCCGTTCGCAATAATACTAACATTGTGTTTGGGTTATATCATTATTTGCCTGATGCACTACATATCTTATGGTACGACCAAGACCTGTGTTTTTGAATGCCTTACAACATTTTCTGCCACACTGCCAAGTAAAAGATGACTGATACCGGTCCTGCCAAGTGTTCCCATCACAATGAGGTCTATCCCGTTTTCCGTGGCAAATTTGACAATGCCATCTGCTGGACTTCCCTCAATTATTATGGGTTCGACCTCGACATCTGCTTTCTTCCCGGCGTCAACAACGTATTCAGTTGCACTTTTTCCTTCATCTTTAAGGTGATTGCGTAATGAATCGGCCCATCTTTCTCCGCGGGTT
>JBMCCK010000160.1:0-2980 GCA_048619255.1 Methanohalophilus sp.
CATTTTACCTTGCCCTGATCTACCTCTTTTTTGATCCTGTCCGGTAAAATTCCATTGGGAATTATAGATATCTTATAATCGGGTATCTGGTAGAGATGCTGGACCTCTTTTTTGAGTTGCAGGGATGTAACGATTACATGTGTGGATTCATAGCCACCCAGCCATTCCCTGTGAGAGATTTCCTCAAACTGGTAGCCCCCTCTGTATATGTTGCCGTTGCGTCCCCATTCAGTGCTGTGATATGTGATTACAAAAGGGGTTCCGTCTTCATTTTTTAGCCGGGAAAGAACGTTGATAGGATGCCAATCGTGCATGTGAACCACATCAAATTTTCCATACTGTTCTGAAACTTCCTTGAAAATGGAATACATGGAATCGCACATGCTATCCATCTGGTGCAGAATATCCTCTGAGAGATCATGGTCAACACGATGATAATGAACCCCGTTTATTGTTTCATGAGTCCCAAGGCCACAGTTACGAGTGAATATATGGACCTCATGTCCGAGTTCTACAAGATTTTCAGATAGTTCTGATACATGTGGTGCTAATCCTCCAACTTTTACAGAATGCAAGCTCTCCCAGGAAAACATTCCGATCCTTAAATATGCCATAAATGTACATCCACCTTTGTTAAAGTAAATTTGTCTTCAGTTGCTCTGCTGCTTTTTCCGGGGCCATTGTATTGATGTAAATCCCTGTATTCTTTTCAAAGCCTGCTGCTATGGATGTAACCGGCTGTATCTTTACATTGAAATGATATTCCGGGTCATCATTAAGCTGGTAAAACATGTAATTATAAGGCAAATCACCGATTGAGTTGCTTAATACCGACAGAGAGACTCGAATCGCATCACCCAGAAATCTCAACAGGTCGTCCGTGAAATCAGATATATGATGAATGTGTCGCTGTGGCAGAATCCATAATTCATAGGGGACCTTAGAAAAATAAGGAGCAATGACTATGAATTCCTCATTGCGGTGCAAAAGCCGATTACTTCCGTGTTCTTTTACCAAAATATTGCAGTAAGGACAGGTTTCAGAAGACTTTATTGTCTGTATTTCTCTTTTCAGTGCTGGAGGCATAACCGGAAGTGCAAGTAACTGGGAATGGGTATGTGCAATAGATGCACCTGCCCTTTCGCCTTTGTTTTTGAATAGTGAAACGTATTTGATCTTTTCCAGTGATTGATAATAATTCACTTGTTCTTTGTAGGCTTTCATTAGAAGCAGGATTTCATTATCCGAAAAATCAGGGATTTGCCTTGAATGTTTTGGAGTTTCTACAATAACTTCATGGAAACCATAGCCTTCCATTGCCTGGAATTCGGTATCCCCTATCTTGGGCGGATTTTGGGATAATGCCGGATAAAGATTTGGAAAACATCTTATATCCCAATCTTTAATCCTGGAGTTTTCTGAATCATGCAGGATCTGCCCATTCTTATAAACAGCTGTAGCAGGAGGTGTTTTTTCTTCATGACCTTTGCAGAAGACACAATCTGATGTCTCCTTTTCCAATACATCTCCCAGGTAATCAGACGGACGTTTGCCTCTGCCTGGTGCTATTATGCAATACTCATCCAAAAAATAGTGTTTGCGTATTTGTGACATGTACCCACCACCCATATTTCAATTAACGTTTTCTTCTATATAGTTTTTTATGAATGCCTGATCAGTGTGGTGAGCTTATTCCATTCTTTTTCCTGTCAGCATTTCATAATAATTCTTAACCGGATCCCGCCAGTTCATATCACGTGCAAGAAGATTTGCTTCCCGGCACAGGAGGTTATACTTAATCCGGTCATCAGTATAGGTCTCAATAAAATAATCCATTGTCAATGCATAATCTGCTATAGTCTCAATATAGGGCAAAGTGATATTATCGACGACTATGACCCCGCCCATACCCATAACCAGACGTTTGAGGGTTTTCAGAGCGTCACTAAAGCCACAAACCTTACTGACAATACTCGGAGTTGCCTCCTTACCTGCTTCCAGTCCGGTTAGCAGGAAAGGTTCATACCTGGAGGGAAAGATTCCCGCGATGCAACCTGACATTATTTCATCTACTTCCATATTCAGGCCACCATCATTGCCTGATAGCCACTGAGGATAAAATACTGCGCCTACGTGTCGATTCCCACTGACCAGCCTGCCTGCATCAAGGCCACGTTCAAGGATCATATTTTGAAGCCTGAGCTCAGACCCTATTAAAATCTCTTCAGGCAATTCTATAGGGAAATTTTCGGGCGGATTGGTTTTTGGTCCATGGGCTGTAATTATAAAACATACTACCCTGTAATCTTCATCAAGGCGGGAAGATTCGATTTCTATTCGTATCATCCTGTCAAGAAGCACAAGCGAATCAAGGAGATCGGGATAACCCTTATTATCAATTTCTATACGCGATAAACTAAAAATCGGGATTATTTTTTCAGGATCTATGGGTACCCCATCATGCACCTTGTGCAGCTTTTCAGACAGGAATTCCTGAATTTGGTTCCTGCACTGATTTTTCTTGTCCCATGAGATCTCTTCACTTTCAGTATCGAGCACAATACCATTGCGCACCACAATTGAATCGATGCCATAGAAAAGCGATATCTCCTTTTTGGTTGAATCACCCACGGCTGTGACAACATCGGCATAGGAGGCGAGAGATTCCAGCTTTGCGACGGCGTGCATTGCCAGGCGTACAAGGGTATGACTGAACGGGAAAATATTATTCACGCCACTCACGATACAAAAAACGAGGTGCTGACCGACCAGGACAGCAACCTCATCACTGCGGCTTTTCATTCGAACTGCGGTGGCCAGACACAACATTCGGAAAATGTATGGTTATCACATAAATCTCATCTACGGTCTGTCATTGACCCATATTGCATCCAAAGCACTAATGCACACTGGCAAGAAGAAATCAATCTCGATGAATGGAAAAAATATCTTGAGAAAAAACAAGTAAATATTGGCGATC
>JBMCCK010000161.1:0-2922 GCA_048619255.1 Methanohalophilus sp.
AGACAGGGCAATCTCTGTTTCAGTAATTATTCAAATGAGGATTTCTACAGAGCCGCTTTTTGTACCACAGTAGGGGCAGGTTACAACTTCCTCTACATGGGTCTCAGCCTTCTCTTCTTTTACGGGTTTTAAATGGGTCTTATTCGCTTTACAGATAGGGCATTCCCAGTCATCAGGAAAATCCTCCGGTTTCGTATCCGGCCTGATATCCGTAAGTGAATTTCCTCTCTCGTCGTCATACTCAAAAACATTACAGACCTCACATCGGTATTTGGACATTGTATCACAGTTTGGTATCTTCCTTTTGTTTTCCAGAAGGAATTGGAGGGAATCTGCAGGTGCAATGTGGATATGTGTAAAATAAAAATATATTTTCCCTGAAGTACTGCACGGAATTTGTATGCTCAAAAAAATATTATGGAAGGATTACTTCCCAAGCTGTTCCTTCTCAGATCCCCTGGTACAATAATAGCCGTTAGTAAGTCCCATTTCCTCTGTTACCGGACATCCTCCGCAGATACAGCCACTTTCATCTTTTATACAGTCACTCTTTCCTATAGTCGGGAAGCAATATCCTCCCTTTTCCCCACATTCGACCCATGAGGGACAGCTAGGGCATATGCACATGGACATTACCATTTCTTTCTGTTGTTCCATTTCCTCAGGACTCATTTCTTCTGCCATTCATTTCACTCCCTGTTATATTTTATATTCATAGAATGTATGATCTATATCTTTTATGTATCTAACTGTTTCTTCTGAAAATGCATAACAAAATAAATTATCATACTCCACTTTCATCGAACTGTTCATATATTTTGTTCATCTGGTCACTGTTTGTGACTACCACTAACTCATCTCCCTTCTTAATTTTGGGATCCTCTTCTGCCAGAATAAAATTTGACTCTCGGTAGAGGCCTACAAATGCGCTTTCTGAGGGAAGGGGGAGTTCTGAAAGATGCTTTCCAGCAGTTTTATCGCCTACGATTATACTGATGAAACGTACATTGGAACGTACAAGGTTACTTAGTTCCATTGTATCCACACCTCTTAGCACATCCGATATTATCATGGAAGAAGTGTTCGAAGGATTAATGATATGACGGAATCCTAGTTTCCTTGCCACTGCCATGAACTGTTCTTCATTTGTTTTGACAATAATTTTTGCAGTATTGGAACTTCTGGCTATCAAGCCTATCAGAATATTGTTCTGGTCGTTATCTGTACAAGTGACAACAGCATCAGCTTTCTCGATCTCTGCTTTTTCAAGTATCTCGGGTTTGGTTCCTTCAGCATTGATGATTGTACAATCAAATGACTCGGCAAGTAATTTGGCGTGTTCAGCATTCCGTTCTATCAAGATGATTTCGTATCCCTGGTCAATCAGGTTCTTGGCCAGATGTTGTCCCAGTGCCCCACCGCCTACTATTATGACCCTCATTCATATTACTCCTTATTTTGCTCCCTGTATCCAAGTTCTTGGCATAAACAATATTAGTATTGGTATGATTTCAATCCTCCCAAGAAGCATGTCAAAACACAGTACAAGTTTAAGTACTGAAGGCATCGTTGCATCTGTCACCCCTGCAGAAAGACCAACTGTACCAAGTGCACTTGAAACCTCAAATATTGCATTTTCGGTACTAACACCATGAAGCATTAGGATAAATGTTGAAACAATAATGATGACTGCATAAAGGACCACGAACACTGTTATCTGGTACATTTCATCATTTTCGATAACATGGTCCTTTATCCTGAATGGTGTGACGACTTCTTTGGGCAGAAAGAAGCGCAGGAATACAAACCTTATAAGCCCGGCAAGTACTATTAGGCGGAATATCTTGATTCCGCCGGCTGTGGAACCTATGCTTCCACCTATCCACATAAGGCCGCTTAGGACTGCCTTTGAGGAATCGGGCAAACCCGACATGTCAATTGTTGAAAAACCTGCTGTTGTGAGGGCAGATATGACCTGAAAGGCTATGTCAGTAGTCCCCAGTGTTATTCTCGGGTCCTGCCAAATAGAAAAAGCGAAGATAAGGGCACCTGTACCCGCAATAATGAAAAAAGACCTGAGTTCAAGGTTTTCTGCTATTTTTTTGGGCTTTTTGAGTATCGCTGGATACAGTTCAAAATTAATTGCCCCCATTATACAGGCTATGGCGATAGTTAGGGGGACAAGGATATGCCCGAATTCCCCAACACTGTCTGGTCTTGTGGAAAAGCCACCTGTTGAGACACTGCTCAAGCCATGTGCTATCGCATCGAATAAGGACATATCACTCAGCAGAAGAATGGTTATTGCAATTATCGTTATTGCTACATAGATTTTCCCAAGCAGGCGTGTGGTTGAAATCACGGTTGGTTTTATCGGTTTCTCACCGGCATATGTTTTGTATATCCTGAAAGCAGAGGCACCGGGGTTGACAAATACTGCGAGGGCGATAAGTATGATACCTATACCGCCTACCCATTGCGACCATGCGCGGGTAAACAGGAAAACAGGTCCTGCATCAGCGGGGGCCACGCTGAGACCAGTGGTGGTGGTTGCGGAAACGCTTTCAAAGAAAGCATCAATAAAAGGCATACCCGTTGTGAGGGACATTGGTATGGAAGAAACGAAAGATATAAGCGGGAATGCGAGGGCTGCAAGTACAATGGCATCCTTTATTTCCAGTTCATAGTCCGGGAGTGCCTTATAGATTGCAAATCCCAACATTCCTATTATGATCACCGTGAGTGCATAATAAAAGGCAGATGAAGAATCGCCCAGCAGTAATGCCACTCCCACTGGAACGGTTAAGACCAAGGCAAATATGATCAACAGGTAACCCATGTATTTTGCTACAGCATAGGTGTTGATTGGGGATACCAATTCATACATAACACATAATATGAAATCAAGTTTATATTTGTATT
>JBMCCK010000162.1:0-2917 GCA_048619255.1 Methanohalophilus sp.
ATATTTAACGGTTGTAGGGATTCTTCTGGCAATAGCCGTATTTACAGTTAAGGCCGGATTGGGATGTAGCGGATGATTCAATCGACAATAAAGAGGTATTTAATGACAACCTGGAAGATGTCGGGGCGATTGTTCACAGTCGTAGTTCTAACACCTATGGTGCAATGGATACAGATGATTTCTTCCAGTATTTCGGTGGATTGAATCTGGTGGTCAGTGAAGCTTCTGGCATGACGCCGGAAACATACGTAATGAATCTGCAAAACCCAGATGCTGAAAAGATAGAGACTCTAAGCACCTATCTTTCCAGGGAGATAGTAACAAGATATTTGAACCCAACCTGGTTTGAAGGTATGCAACAGCATGGCTTTGAGGGTGCAGGTAAAATGGGTAATTTTATTGAGAATCTCTGGGGATGGGAGGCTCTGCATCCCGATCTTATTGCGGATCATGTCTGGAATGATGTGTATGACGCATATTTCACAGGTGAAAACCGTGAATGGATAAAAGAGACAAATCCATATGAATACCAGTCTATGAATGCCAGGATGCTGGAAACAGCCCGTAAAAAAGGATGGGATGCATCTGACGAACAATTAAAATCCCTTGTTAGTGAATATGTAGAATCAGTCGCCGAAACAGGAGATGTTACTTGCTGTCATCATACCTGTGGAAATCCGGCTCTGCAGGATTATGTTGATGGTTATCTCTCAATGCCCGGGGTCGTTGATGAGGAAACAGCTCAAAAATACAGAGAGATAATGGATGAGGCTACCATATCCTCTGAATCATCGTCAACTTCTTCTTCCTCCAGCAGTGGTGGTGTGGGCAGTGCAAAGATAGTGAATGCTTCAAGTACAGGCACCGTTTCTAATCAGACAACTTCCAGTTCTGATGGTGGGTATAGTGAATCCGCACAGGATCCAACACCCGATTCCACAGAATCCAGCAGTGATTACGTGGAAGGTTATGAGATGACCAAGGAAAACCCCCGAAATGAGGAATCCGGTGGCTCATCCTTCTCAGGTGCTGATATTGTTGGAACCGTACTGGTGCTTGCAGCAGTAGGTGTTATGTATATTGGTTTCAGAAGAAGACAGATGTAAGTTCTGAGCACCCTATTGGGTGTTCTTTTTTTCTTTCCATTTTATGGAGGAAAAGAGGAAGAATCGAAGCCAAAAAAAACAGATGAAGGATATCCTTAACTCACAGTATCTCCCTCTATTTATTATACTCAATACTCAAGCTTTTCTGCAATCTGCACAGCATTCAGGGCAGCACCCTTGAGGATCTGGTCTCCGCAGACAAAGAATTCTAGGCCGTGGTCACCGAATACAATATTCTGCCTGATCCTGCCGACCTCCACATCGTATTTCTGGGTGGCTGTCAGGGGCATGGGGTACACGTTATTCTCGATGTCGTCTTTCAATTCAACACCTTCAACTGATGCCAGCAGTTTCTTGGCAGACTCCGGTGAAATTGGTTTTTTAGTTTCGATAACAATGCTTTCCCCGTGGACCCTGAGGGTCGGAATCCTCACGCATGTACAGCTGATGGGAATGTCCGGCTCTTCGAATATCTTGTGGGTCTCCCAGACGACCTTCATCTCCTCGCGGGTGTAATCATTCTCCTGGAAACTGTCGATATGAGGGATTGTATTGAAAACAATGGGATGGACGAAAGCCTCATTTTTGACCTCCTTTCCCTCCAGATAATTCCTTGTCTCATTGATCAATTCGTTCATTCCGGCGGCTCCTGCACCGCTGGTTGCCTGGTAGGTGCTGATGATGACCTTCTTCAGACCATATTCCCTATGCAGGGCATACAGCGGAATGGCCGCAATCGCGGTTGTGCAGTTGGGATTTGCAATCAGCTTTGAATCCCCGATAGCATGGGTATTGATCTCCGGGATCACAAGGGGCACATTGTCATCATACCTGTACGCACTGCTGTTATCGATCACGTAGCATCCTGCATCAGTTGCCTTTTTGGCATTTGCCTTGCTCCACGAGCCGCTTATTGCGAAAAAGGCAATATCAAGTTCCGAGTAATCTGCCATGTCTGCATTTTCGATGGTAATTTCCCCGAAAGGAGTCTCCATTACCTTGCCGGCGCTTCTCTGTGATGCGTAGAGTCTCAATTCTTTTACTGGAAAATCCCTGTTACTCAATACTTCGATAATTTCTCTGCCTACCGCACCGGTAGCACCCATAATTCCAATCTTGTAACTCATTTTCATCTTCCGTTAGTTGTCGGGCAATCAGATGCGTCCCGATTTTTTTGATATTTTAACAATGGTGAATTTTTTGAAAACTGTAGTATTCACCAATAATCTGCTATTCACTCATAAGGATGTTTGCTGCATTATAGTATATCCATAGAATAATAGTATTATCATCAGAAGAATTTGCAAAAACTTACCTTGTTTTGTCCTTACTTCTTAGATTTCGATAAGTTCATAATCCCGAGTTCCAAGCCCGATTTCTTCTCCGTAACTTAACTGAATATCTCCCATACTGTTCTTCCAGACACCTGTAAACTTGTCCCCTCCAGGCTCCATATTCTCTTCCAGTTTGGATGCAGTAAATCCTTGCTGTTTGTTTACAAAGTCCAGGCTTGCCTGGTCGATGGCCACAGGGTCTGTGGAGGCCAGGATACCTATATCCGGTACAAGAGGTGTATCACTCCAGGGCACGCAATCACATTCCGGTGTGATACGGACAAGGAAGTTCATGTAGCCTATTTTATCCTGCCTTCTGGCAACAGTACCAAGGGCATATTCGGTCATCATTTCGATGAAATCCGGTATATTTCCATAATTAAACCCAATCGCCTCAACAGAGCATACTGTCATGCATTCTCCGCAGCCTATACACTTGTCATCATCGATAGTGGATATATTGTCGTTAATTTCCAT
>JBMCCK010000163.1:0-2908 GCA_048619255.1 Methanohalophilus sp.
TTTTACAATAGGCATATGAATCGGCAACAGGGGTTGAAAGGAAGCCTGATATGAATATGAACTCGGGGTTCATGTCGCAAAATTCATTGTGAGAAATACTAACCCCGGGTTTTCCCTCCCGGTTGATCAGCTTGTTTACACTTTCCCCGCCTGCAGCTTCAACAAGATTATTCTCAATTCGCTCCCCATTGAGTGCAAAAAGGGGATATCCCATACAATAATAGACCCGTGGCCTTTCAATGTCATTTGTCACAGACCGTATAAAATCCAGTTTTTCCCGCATATAAGCCACAAGTTCCATACCCTCCTTTTTCCTGTCTGCAAGGGCGGCAAAATGCTCAATTACATCAAAGTAAGAGTCAAGGTCCTGAGAACTGGTATGAAGCTCCTCCAAATATCCTGTTTCCATGACATTGGCCCATATTTCAGCAAGTTTATGATCATCCTTTACCCCAAGGCAAACAAGAATAGCATGGACCATCTCCAGCGCCCGGGTTATCCTGTATCCACCCATAAATCCAGATTCATGATGAGAAACTTCACTTAATTCTCCTCTGAAAGGGGCCGGATTAGAACATTCACACTTCCCTTGAGGCAGGTAGGATAAGGTACGGGAGCCCATGGGACCAAAGAACTCCCTCTGGGAAATGATGTTACTACATTGCGCACATACAGTATTCAAATGATCGGTACCCGGCGAATTGAAAAGATACACATGATTTAGGTATTGCTTTAATTTGCCACACAGAACTTCACTTTCCCTTATCGTTGGTTCGATCTGAGGGGCTGCATCTCCAAAAGGTACAAACCTCATGACCTGAAACGATATATCCCTTGAAAGGGAGGAAACAAATTTTGCAGTATTTATGACCTCATCCTCTGAACCCTTGATATAAATGGTAGAAACCTCAACATGAACATCACTTTCTTTGAGTAATTTCAGATTCCTGAAAACAGGCTCAGAACCTTTGGCACCGCACGAAATATACCTTTCATCTGAATAACCCTTTATACCGATATTTACGAAATCTATCAAAGGGATTAATTCTTTCAATGCGTTTTCTGTAAAATATCCGTTAGTGGAGCAACCGATCAAAAGATTGTTCTGCCTGGCCTTGTTAGCAAGGTCGCGGAATGTAAAGTAGGAGACAGCCGGATCGTTAAGGCAAAAAACGATCCCTATGCAATCTTCATCGAGGGCTTTATTGACCACATTCTCATTGCTAATTCCACTTTTCTTATTAGTTAAAAGAAGACGGGATGCCAGGATCTCTGAGATGCAGCCTTCACATTTGAAATTGCAGCCAACGGTACAAACCTGCAGAAACTTCCCCCGCGGATAATAATGAAGCATAGGAACGGTCTCAATGGAAACCGGAAACATTGTAAAGTAGTTGTTTGGAAATCTCTCGATGATCCGATCATCCTTGTTAATATACATGCGACATTGACCACTCTGTCCTTCTGCAAGATCACAGCCAATCTCACATATGTTGCATTTCATCTGTTAGTTCACCTTTTTGAAACATATCCAGAAACCGGATTCATCATCTATGATCGTATAAGGATCAATTCCAGCAACTTGCAGTGCTTTTTTAAAAGACTCCAGATTGGTCTTGTTCAACCGTTTTCCGACACATTGTGACCATTCAGGATCCCTTTTTTCCATAGTCTGCGTAATCTTTGATTTAAGTTCAGCCGTCCCGAAACCCCCTCCAATATAGGCCATACCACCGGATTTTAGCACACGGTATATTTCCCTGAAGGCTTCGGGCACATTCTGCCAGAAAAATAAAGAACCACGGCTTACGATCAGATCAGCAAAACAATCTTCAAAAGGCATATCATGAACGTCACCGAAAATAGGTATCACATTTTCGTTCAGATCAAATGATTCAATCTTCCTCTTTGCAATCGCGAGCATTTTTTCAGAAAAATCCATTGCATAGACTTTGCCGTCAACAATTTCACCCAGGGCTATCGCAAGGGATGCAGGTCCGCTGCCCACATCTATGAACGTCCCGCTCTTGATCTGGCATCTGTTGGTTATCTGCTGTGAAATAACCGGATATATAGGAGCAAAGATATTGGCAGCAACATCTTCGAAATTTTCGGCATATTCATCATGAAACCCAACTCTTTCAGTTAATTCTTCTGTCATTTAAGTCCACCTTCTTCATCTGAAACTATCAGGAAAAATTCAATTTGCTCCAGAAGCTGGATCCAATAACTCATCGATCTCATCTTCCGACAGTTCATAATGATAGAACTCTGAATAGAATTCCTTAACATTGCCTCTGAGATCAAGATCGCTGAACTCTTGAGGATAGAGCACTTTAGCTGTCCAGAGAATACCGATTATCCTGTTAACTCCAGGTGGCCTGTCAAACCAGCAAAATGGTGCATCCGGGAAAAGATATACCTCATCGTTTTTTACCGCAGTAATATCCTGCCATAGAGGGTCTTCATATACATTTTTGTAAAATTTTTGGTCGCCTGTGATGATAACTTCGGGATCCCATTGCAATACCTGTTCGATGGATACCTCTGATCTGCCATAACCCTGCTCAATGGGACACAGAGCTACATTGATACCACCACATACCTCTATCAACTGACTGTGCGCAGAGCCTTTAGGATCCGTAAGCAGCCCATCCGGACCCTCTGCATAGTAGACCCGTTTCCTTTCATCTTCAGGTATCCGCGATGTTTTTGTGGTGACCGTTTCAAGTGTTTCTTTATAGAAGGAGATCAAAAGTCCTGCACGCTCTTTTTCCCCCAGAGTTTCACCCATAAATCGTATTGATTCTTCATAGGCCATGGCATCAGTTGTTGCTTCAATACCTACAACCGGAATTGTACCGAAATCTTTCTGTCTTGCATTGATGGTAGAATTAACATCCCCTCC
>JBMCCK010000164.1:0-2893 GCA_048619255.1 Methanohalophilus sp.
TATCAAACCAAACTCGAGGGGCAGAGGTGATTTACAACACATTTCCCACAGGCGGGCTGGCGGGCAAAACATATGTTCCTGCCATGTAATATCAATGTCAGGGAAAAATCGTCCCATTCATTCCTGTCAACAAGCTCCATCAGATCCCGTTCAATTTTGACAGGATCCTTATTTACAGTAAAACCCAGGCGTGTAGCAAGACGTTTGACATGAGTGTCCACAGCAATTCCCGCTTTTACACCAAAACCTCTTGCAAGCACTATATTAGCGGTTTTGCGGGCCACCCCGGGAAGTTTTAACAGGTCTTCCATCGTGGACGGAACTTCACCATCAAAGTCCTCGATGATAACTCTGGCACTCTGTTGCAGGTGTTTGGCCTTGTTGCGATAGAACCCGGTAGAATATATATCCTTTTCCAGTTCACTAATGTCCGCATCCGCATAATCAAAGACCGAACGGTATTTCCTGAACAACTCACGTGTGACTTTATTGATCTGCACATCCGTACTCTGGGCCGACAGGATAGTGGCTACCAGTAATTCCAATGGTGTTTTGAAATGAAGAGCAGGCTGAGGATCAGGATACTCCTTTTTAAGAATGCCCCATATTTGAGGGAAATTAGAAAGATTGTTCGCTGTCATAGAAAAAGAGAATAAGATTCAGGCTTATTCAAGCCCGAAATCTTCAATATTTTTATCTGCAAGTGCCTGGATCAGTTTGAGCTGTTCCTCTCCGCCTTCCATTTTGAAAAGATGTTTGAACCGCTTCTGCATCTTGAGATAATCCTCGACAGGCTTTTTCTGTTTACCTATCTTGCGTACCTTTGTAACTTCACCGTTTTCCATTTCATACAGCGGCCACAGACCGGTCTGTACTGCCAGTTTTGCAACTTCCACGGTCTTTGAAGTATCAAAACCCCAACCTGTGGTACAGGGCGCATGGGCATGGATGTAGGTGGGACCTTCAATTTCTGTTGCTTTCTTGATCTTCTTGATCATATCCTTGGGATAACCAAGGGAAGTTGTAGCAATATATGGAGAACCATGAGCTGCCATAATTGCAGGCATGTTCTTTTTGGGTCTGGGATTGCCATAGGAAACCTTTCCGGCAGGGCTTGTTGTTGTAGATGCATCAAAGGGTGTAGCACCACTTCTCTGCACACCTGTATTCATGTATGCTTCATTATCGATACATACATAGGTAATATCATGGCCTCTCTCAAAGGCACCGGAAATGGATCTCATCCCGATATCAAGGGTAGCACCATCTCCAGCCAGCGCAATTACCTTAGTTTCACCTTTCTTCCCCATTGCCTTAAGTGCAGCCTCCACTCCGGAAGCCACAGCTCCTGCATTCTCGAAAAGAGAATGAATCCAGGGAACCTCCCAGGAAGTTTCAGGGTAGGGTGTACTCATAACCTCCAGACAGCCGGTAGGGGATATAACTATACAGTCTTCCCCTGCGGCCATAAGAGTGAACTTGGCCACCATTGCGTCACAGCAACCTGCACAACCACGGTGTCCTGATGTAAACAATGATTTCACAACAATTCCTCCTTCAGATCAGCATATTTGCTCTCCGTATTGATACCCGAAGAGATTATGCCTTTAGCTTCCTCTACAATGTCCTCAATGGTTTTTACGGGAATGTCGCGACCACCGTGGCCAAGCATCCTGCCCACTATCGGGACATCAACCTTAGTATTATACAGGCTTGCCTTGGTCTCGGTAAACAGGGACCCTTCATTGAGCCCTAAGGAGATGTTCTTGTCAAGTGCGACAACGACTTTGGCATCCTTGATAACATTCTTTATTGCTTCTGCCGGGAATGGCCTGAAAGTCCTTACTTTAAGCAAACCGACCTTGATTCCCTTTGCACGGAGTTTATCCACGACATCCCTGATGGTTCCCACAAGTGAACCCATAGCCATGAGTATGATGTCAGCATCTTCTGTCTCATATTCATCAATCAGGCCACCATAATACCTTCCGAATATCTCATAGAACTCATTGGCAGCTTCTTCTATTTTGGGTAGGGCATTGTCCATTGCCTTCTGCTGCAGGTATCTGAATTCGGTATAGGCAGTCGGGTCTGCAAAGGCACCGAAGGTCAGCGGGTTTTTGGGATCGAGAGTATATTCCGGTTCATAAGCAGGCAGATATTCATCTACAAGATCCTGTTCCAGCAAGACAACTGGCTCATAAACATGAGACAGGATGAAACCGTCCATACAGGTCATTGCAGGCATCATTACATCCTTATCTTCTGCAACCTTGTAAGCCTGTGCGGTCATATCCGAGATTTCCTGCAGGTCCTCGGCATACATCTGGATCCAGCCGGTATCACGCTGGGAAATGGAATCCTGGTGATCGTTCCAGATGTTGATAGGTGCACTGACCGCACGATTTGCGATGGTCATTACAACTGGCAGGCGCATCCCTGACATGTTGAATAGAACCTCGTGCATCAGTTCCAGACCCTGGGATGTTGTGGCCGAATAACACCTTGCACCCGCTGCTGCAGATCCCACAAGAGCCGAAAGGGCAGAGAACTCGGATTCCACGTTTATATATTCACAGTTGGAGATCTCACCATCAGCCATAAACTGGGAAAGATCCTCCACAATATGGGTCTGTGGTGTGATAGGATATGCGGAAATAACATTTGGCCTGCATACCTTCACAGCATGGGCTACTGCATAGGAACCCTCTGCCACATCCATCTTATCCTTGTCAAGGGTACGTATAACTGTCATTTATTTCTCCTCCAGTACCATATCGATGGCTTCCTTGGGACATTCATTGGCACAGATTCCACATCCTTTGCAGTAGTCGTAATCAAATTCAAAGAAACCGTCGTCCCTGGGTAGTACCGCCATGTCGGGACAGAGCAA
>JBMCCK010000165.1:0-2846 GCA_048619255.1 Methanohalophilus sp.
GGACCACACTTATGAATACCTCTCCTACAGACAGAAAGAAGCATGGGGTACACAGCGATTTGTAAATGAAAATAGTGTTATCCGGGCAGATGACGCCACCTATCCCCATACATGGGATAATCTAGATATTGCAAACAATCTGGTGGTCTGCATACCCCATTCGCCAGACCCTGTCCTTTATGGCATTCGGGGGAAGACACCCGAATACGTCTCCCATGCTGCCTCCATGATAGAGGGAGAAGTTACCGAAAGATCTGCAATATATAAGACAAATCAGGGAACCGATATGCATCTGATTCCGGCAGAAAGTATCAGTCATCTGCAGGACATGGAATCATATATAATCCAGGGATTTGTGGCTTCAATTCCCCGTACAATTGAGGGAGGACACACTCTATTCCATTTCAGGGACAAAAGGGGAGAGGAAATAGAATGTGCCGCTTTTGAACCCACAAAAAACTTCCGGGAACTAATCCGCAAACTTATCCCGGGAGACAATATAGAACTACATGGAAGTTTCAGGAAGAAGACACTGAATATTGAAAAAATTGATGTGATCGAGCTTGCGGAAAAATACAGGAAGGTCAATCCCCTGTGCCCTGAATGTGAAAAGAGTATGAAATCTGCCGGCAAAGGACAGGGATATAGATGCAGGCGTTGCAAAACACGGGCAGATATAGCCACAAAATCTAAAGTTGAAAGGGAAATAAAAACCGGAATATATGAGGTCCCGCCCTGTGCCCGCAGGCATCTTTCAATGCCTCTCGTGCGAAAAGAAGGAAAGGATATTCACCCTTCAAGATAATTCAGGTCCTTATATCTGCAAGGTTTGCTACAGGAGGCAGCATTCGTTTGTGCATATTGGAATCTAAACGCCGGAGAAGTTTGTCCAGCTCGGATTCTGAAACACCACATTCTAAAGTCACTTCTCCGGCCTCCTCTCCTGCGAGCATTTTTATCAGAATATTGTCGATTGTAGCATAGGAATGTCCCAATTCATTTTCATCTGTCTGGCCTTCCCAGAGAGCGGCCGAGGGAGATTTGTCAATGATTCCGCCGGGAACACCTGTCATTTCCGCCATTTGGAAAACTTCAGTTTTATAGAGGTCCCCGATTGGTTCGAGGTCCACCCCCCCATCGCCGTACTTGGTATAATAACCTAACAAGATTTCGGTCTTGTTGCCGGTACCTGCCACAAGTCTGCTGCCAAGATTGGCATAATAGTAAAGAATGGACATCCTGATCCGGGCTTTCAGATTGCCGTTGACGTATTTATTAGCGGGATCAGACCCTGGCATATTTGCCAGATACGTTTGAACGATTCCCCCTATGTCAATGGTCCTGAATTCAATTCCGAGCCCATTGGCCACCTCAGTTGCATCCAGTACATCTTCCGGCGGAGTGACATTCAGTTCAGGAAGATGCAGCCCCAGTACATTCTCAGCACCAAGGGCTTCCACTGCCAGATGGGACACAAGTGCCGAATCCACTCCACCGCTGATACCTACAACACAACCGGTTACACCGGCATCCTCACATTTCTCGCGAATGAAATCCACTATTTTTTCCTTTGCTTGCAGAATATCCATCTGTATCCACCTAAGATGGCATTATTTGGACGGATTGTATTAATACATTTACGCAAGAAAGAACGAGGTTTAAGTAAAATAAAAGATATATTTAGATGGATATATAAAGGAGTATTTAATGCAACAAGTCACCACCCACATCCAGGGCCTGGACAGCATACTCAAGGGAGGTTGGAATTGTCCTTCTGCGACCCTTGTAGCCGGTGTTGCAGGCAGCGGGAAGACCACATTTGCATTGCAGGCATTATGTGAAAGTGCAAGAGAAGGGAAAGTTTGCCTGTATGTTACTTCGGTCAACGAACCCACCACAATCGTGAATAACTTTGTGTCAAGGATGAGCCATTATGACATATCCCGGATCTCCAGAGGAAACATACACCAGATATCCATTGATATCAAAGCCCTCGATCGAGGGACATATTCCCTCATGTGGAATCTTGAGGATTCCATTGAAAAATCAACCCAGAGATAATCGTTATTGATCCCATTACAATCGTAGGATGCAGTTTCGACAAGAATACCAGAAGAAGATTCTACCATGAATTTTTCAAAAGAATGAAAAAATGGAATTCACTGGTACTTGTTACCGGAGAGATGTCCGGAAAGGAAATTGAAGAAAGTGAACTGGGACATGTAACAGATGGGATAATACATCTTACAAATAAAGAAGATAGGCAGCAGCGAAATCGCTATCTTGAAGTGTTAAAACTATGGGGACAGGAATACATCCCAGGCAAACACAATTTTTCCATAAACAATGAGGGAATAACAGTACTTCCCTGGCAGGACAGAATGTCCAACCGCGAAGAAAGCAAACTACTTGAAACGGGCCTATGTGGGCTGGACTACATGCTTTGCGGGGGTCTGAAAGCAGGTTCTGCAAATTATATCGGCGGGCCCACCGGCACAGGTAAAACCCTGATGGGCATCCAATACATAAAAAAGGGAGCTGAGCAGGATGAAAAGGGCATCATCGTTTCATTTGATGAAACAAAAAATGACATCCTGAAGCGTGCTGAATCGGCAGGAATGGAACTTGAAAAATATATTCATGCTGGAAAAATCGAAATTTTACAACTCTTCACAAATGATTTTGCCATGCATTTCCACAAAATCCAGCAAATGATGGAAAAAATTGATGCTGAGAGGATTTTTGTTGATGACGTGGAAAAACATATGAAAACTATGGAGGGGGCTAACTTTATCCAGCGCCTTGTGGCAAAATACAAAAGTGCAAATATCACACTCTTGATGACA
>JBMCCK010000166.1:0-2838 GCA_048619255.1 Methanohalophilus sp.
TCCCCGTTTATGAAATCTTCCAGGGTAGTCTGTTGAGAATCTATCTTCATCAGGCTCGAAACACCTATCCCGATAAGCCTTACTTTCTTCTTGCAACTGAATTCATGTAACATACGGGTGCCCACCTTGCATATCACAGAAAGGTCATTGCTGGTTGCCCTGAGAGAAAAAGCCCGTGTGTATGTAGTAAAATCCTCAAAACGTATCTTCAGGTTGACAGTACGAAACACATAACCATGCCTGACCAGCCTGCTGTGTACCTGTTGCGCAAGCCTGTCCATAGTTTCTCTTAATATTTCCATATCTCCGACATCTTCTTCAAAAGTATCCTCCTTGCTGATGGATTTAACCTCAGTTTTCCCGGCAACTTTACTGTGATAATTACCAAGCGCCATCTGGCGCAATTTAAGGGCGGATTTGCCCAGCCGGGATACAAGCAGTTGCACATCGGTATGTGCCAGGTCACCAATCGTCCGGATATCCATTTTTCCCAGGATCTCACGGGTACGCCTGCCTACACCGGGAATGGCAGATACTTCCATCGGAAACAGGAATTCCTGTACATTTTCAGGCTTCACAACAGTCAATCCATCGGGTTTTTGGTAATCAGAAGCAATCTTGGCCACAATTTTGTTTGGTGCTACTCCGATAGAACAGGTGAGGTCCTCCTCATCATACATCTCTTTCTTTATCTTCAGAGCAAGATCCTGTGCCTCAGTATAGTTTTTTACAATATCAGTAACATCCAGATATGCTTCATCCACACTTACCTGCTGGAAAACAGAAGTGTAGCGCTGCAATAGTAGCATTATATTTTCCGATGCCTGCTTATAGAGGGGCATATTCACCCGCAAAAAGACCGCATCCGGACAAAGCATATAGGCTTTCGAAATAGGCATTGCCGAATGGATGCCGTAATTGCGCGCCTCGTAGGAACATGTACTTACCACACCCCTACCCTCCCCTTTTTTTGGGTCAGATCCAACCACGACTGGGAGCCCCTTTAGGGATGGTCTTTCGCGAACTTCTACCGAGGAGAAAAAACTATCCATATCAATATGGAAAATTATTCGGGAGGCAGGCATCTACATATCTTCTGTTGTCCAGAATTAAAATGTTTTCATCAGGTATCGTGATACCTATAAATTAAATAATCCTTTTACCACTACTCAAAACTATTTATCTCTGGAGAACTATTAAACCTAAAAGAAACAAGGAAGGTATACAAATGGAAATAGAAAAACTTCTTGAAGAACTGGCAAACGCCCACGGAATTTCCGGCAATGAAGAAAGTATCCGCAAAATCATGGAAAGGGAAATCAAACCATATGTCGATACCATAGAAGTAGATAAAATGGGAAATCTCATAGGTACCAAAAAAGGCACAGGTCCTTCCATTATGCTTGCCGCACATATGGATGAGATAGGCCTAATGGTAAAATATATCGATGAGAATGGATTTCTCCGGTTTGTGACTATAGGTGGCTGGTTTGACCAAACCCTGCACAGCCAGCGTGTCATGGTGCACACCAACAAGGGACCAATCCCGGGTGTCATCGGTTCCAAACCCCCTCATGTAATGAAAGATGAAGACAAAAAGAAACCGATAAAAGCAGAAGAAATGTTTGTGGATGTCGGGGCAAAGGATAAGGAAGACGCCGAAAACTTAGGAATCGAAGTTGGTACACCCATTTCTATAGACAGGAACTTCGTGGCATTGCAAAATGGTCTCTACACCTCCAAAGCCTTTGATAACCGGGTTGGAGTGGCCATGGTGATCGACGCTCTGAAACAAATTTCCGAGATGGACATTGATGCCACGATTTATGCTGTGGGAACTGTCCAGGAAGAGGTGGGGCTTAAAGGTGCACGCACATCTGCGTTCGGTCTGAATCCGGACATTGCAACTGCAACAGATGTCACCATCCCCGGCGATCATCCCGGTATAGAAAAGAAGGATTCAGCCCTGGAAGTAGGCAAGGGTCCGGTAATTACTGTAGTTGATGGTGCCGGCAGAGGCCTGATGGCAGACAAGCAGGTTGTCAAATGGCTAAAAGAAACAGCACAGGAAAATGACCTGCCCCACCAGCTCGATGTGGGAGACGGAGGGACTACCGACGCAACCGCAATACACCTCACAAGAGAGGGTGTGCCCTCAAGTACTATCAGTGTGGCTGCAAGATATATTCACTCCCCGGTAGAAGTGATTTCCATTGATGACCTGAAAGCAAGCGCCTCCCTTGTCGCAAAAGCAGCTAAAAATGTAGGGAAGTACTTTTGATACTTCCCCACTTACTTTTTAACGGCTTTATACCATCAATTATTTTAATAATAGAATTCTACTTTTCACAGCATTTCATGCTCTATACCCTTTGTATGCATGAAAGGCTGACAGGCTTGTGGCCAACGCGAACTTATATTTAATATGAACGTGTCACATGGTTGCACAATATTCATAAAAATCGTGAGGGATTGTATTATTCGAAAATGTACGCTTTCTGGATACTACTCTGAGAGACGGTGAACAGACACCCGGTGTAGCACTGACTTGTGAAGAAAAGCTCTGGATCGCCCGTAAACTGGACGAAATGGGAGTACACATCATCGAAGCAGGCTCTGCCATCACCTCCGAAGGTGAGAGAAACGCTATAAGAGGCATCACTGCTGAAGGTCTTGATTCTGAAATATGCAGTTATTGCCGTATAATGCAGCAGGATGTAGACTACGCTCTGGAATGTGATGTGGACTCCATCCATCTGGTCGCACCTGTATCAGACCTGCATATCAACGTTAAATTGAAAAAGGACAGGCAAGCAGTCAGGGAAATGTCAACTCGTG
>JBMCCK010000167.1:0-2795 GCA_048619255.1 Methanohalophilus sp.
AAGAATCTCAAGTGCATCATAGCGTATCATGATTCCCTCCAGAAACCTATACTCAATAGTATAGCTGCTTGTTTTCCTTCTTCAAAGGCTTTTCCAGTGGCTTTCTCGATAGTTTTTCTGGCCTCTACAAGATTTGGTTTGTATGCAGGGATATCCAGCACTTCGAGTAAGAGAGGAGTTTTTTCACCCATTGGTACCTGGGCGCAGATTGGCTCTCCTTCAACTCCCCTGTGGCTTATAATTATCAATAACGGGATATTGTATAGACGATTGAGGGATGCAAGAGCGTTGATGGAATTACCGATCCCGGAATTCTGCATCATTATGGCCGGTTTTTTCCCTCCCATGTAGGCCCCGGCGCAGATTCCTATGCCTTCTTCTTCCCTGGTGGCGGGAACATGGATGATGTCCGGGTCACTGTCTACCATGGGGATGAGTTTCTGGAGATTGGCACAGGGCACACTTACAATAAAATCAATACCTGATTCCTTTATAGCCTTAAATACTTCCTGAGACGGGTCCATGTGGTCTCATTCCTTTATTTGAACTTGTCTTCAGTTTTTTGTATAATCTTTGCTGGTGCTTCACTGTCATCAGGGGATACTATGAGGTCAGGTTCAAGGCTGATGGTGGCAAGTTCATTTAAAGCCCTTTTTACTCCCCCGCCTGTGATATTGAGCATTATGAGATCTGATCTTGGTACCTTTGCATTCCTGACAGCTTTTATCAGGGCGGCTGTGGCAACAGCTGCTGAATTCATAATATCAATGCCTTCAAGTTCTTCAAATAGCAACCTGGCTTCCTCTGCCTCTTCATTTATAATCCCGTACAGGTCTCCTTCTGTGGCTTCAAGGGCATCTCTCACTCCTCCACCCACTGCATACGGAGGTTTGCGGTTAAACAACACGGTATCGTACATTCCTTCAGGACATCCAGGGTCCACAGTCACCCCCTCCTGTAAATGGATCAATGGAGCACAGGGGAGGTTCTGGGCAAGGTGTAATTTTGGCAATTTATCTCCATATCTGCCGTCCTCTTTCAGGCGCATAGCTGCTTCCCAGGCAGCAATACCACCGGTACCACTGCCCACTGCCTGGAAATAGTGGTCAGGCAGATGTTTCATGGTCAGTGTTGCATCCAGCATTACCGTTCCCATTCCATCCCTGCGTGCTACGTTCCTGGCACCGCCTTCGGGTACGAATCCTTCTCTCTCGGTAATCTCGGAGGCTATGGATATAGCATCATAGTAATCCCCCTGTACTGCTGCAACACAGATTGATGATGTCGATCCTGCGGGAATCCAGAGTTTTTCAATAGCATTTTCAGGAACTACCAGAAGCAAAGGAAGGCCTGTTACAGAGGATACGTGTGCAAAGGCACGGGCAGTATTACCTGCAGAGGCTACCACCATCGTACTTCTTTCTTTCTGCTCAATGACTCTCTGCATTGTAGGATATGATTCAAGGTCTTTGAAGCTGCAGGTCCTCATAAAAGCCCCTTTTTCCGGCCAGTAACCGTTGAAGCTTATGTATAGTTTTTCAAGACCGAGTTTGTCGGCAAGTTTTTCACTTTTATAGGTCAATGTTTTTCCGGTACCCTTTTTTATTATGCCTTCCACGGGTAGCCAGTTATAGAATTTCCATATTCCCGGCAGGTCACATGGTTCAAACTTACTTTTTGAGTACTCCGTTCTCAAAAGAGTTCCATCAGTAGGACACACCATGTCATATTTGCCATAAGTTTTGCCGCATTTTGGGCAGATGAGTCTGTATTTATCCATATAAGGGAGTTTGCTGGTGGTCTTATATATCTTGTCCTATTAGCCAGCAGGAATTTCTTTTAAGGAAAAAAGAAAGGGGTTCTTTTGATAAATCATCCCCTATGTACTTTCAATGGTTATTCACAAATATGCCGATCACTTCGAATTCGTTGAATACATCTTCCTCATGAGGAGCTTCAGCCATATCTTCTGTAAGATCGATACCCCCTTCATGCATGCCCTGATGATCTCCGTCCATCCATAACTCGCTGTTTGTAACATCATAGACATTGCCTTTATAGGCAACATAGATCTCATCCCTGTCCTTACCATTGTATTTGGCCAGGCCATCCGGTGTGAATTCTCTCATGAAATTTCCTTCCCCTGTATTAGATTTAGTCTTCCACTTCCATTGCATTTATTATATCGTTGACCGAGAGCTCTCCCCTTGCAGCCCTTTTGATCATCGGGTATATGTAGCTGCAATCGTCCATTGCACTCCAGCGTTTTTCACCTACACGCTGGACGATCTCATCCAGGATTTTCTCACATTTCTTGCAGTATTCACTGTCTGCTTCTGCTCCGCAAATTGCGCAATTCATAATACTCCTCCATACTTTCTATTGCTTTTTAAGTTAAAGAGGTTTGTGGAAATTTGTGTCTGGAAAGTTTGTAAACCATTTTAACATTTAGGATTTGATTTGCCGGACTGGCAGTCGGAAAGTAGCTCAATGCCCTTGTCTGTCAGCCTGTATTCATCATTTTCAATCCTGACCAGTTCTCCGTTGAGCAGGAAATCGATGTGGTATTTCAGTACAGAAGACTCTTCATCGATATTTGCGGCTAGTTCATCTGTGTTAATTCCGAAGGCTCCTATCGTTTTGACTATTTCCCTTCTTAATGGATGTGATGCAGCCTTATTCAACATATCATGCTCTTTTTTGACAGATTCACCTTTTGATTGCTTCTGCATAATTACATCGTCGAGTTCATCATAGTCGTCTTCCATTGTTTCAACCTCTTGTTGTCTGCATAT
>JBMCCK010000168.1:0-2788 GCA_048619255.1 Methanohalophilus sp.
TATTTGAAAAATCAGAAGTAGGGATATTTCACTTTGACCAGAACGGGATCATAACCCGTTGTAATGATAATTTTCTTGACATCATAGGGTCAACAAAAGGGGAAATAATCGGCTCGAATGCTTTTGTCTCTATCAGGGATGAAAAAATGAAGGCTGCTGTTGAGGCAACCCTTTCTAACCGGTCTGTCTATTATGAGGGTGAGTACCTCTCTGTTTTAAATGACAAGCTTATTCCGGTAAAAGTTGATCTGGAACCAGAGATCACTGAAAACGGTTCTCTTCTAGGTGGCATTGGTATTGTTGAGGACATAACCGGACTCAAGATGGAAAAAGAGCCCCTTCTTCTTGATGAATCCCGATTTGAAAGGCTCTTGAAACTCAATCAGATGATGGATGCATCAATGCCTGAGATTACAGATTTTGCCCGTGAAGAGGGTGTTAGACTTACCCGGAGCAAAGTGGGCTATCTTTCATTTCTAAATGAAGACGAAACAGTTCTAACCATGCATTCCTGGTCCAAAGTTGCAATGGAGGAGTGCAAGGTCAGGGACAAACCCATTGAATATCCTCTGGAGACCACCGGTCTCTGGGGAGAAGCTGTAAGGCAAAGAAAACCTATCATTACCAACGATTATTCTGCTTCCAGTCCATTCAAAAAAGGATAGCCAGAGGGTCATGTGAGAATAACACGCCACATGAATGTTCCGGTCTTTGATGGTGATCGGATCGTTGTTGTTGCAGGGGTCGGGAATAAGGAAGAGGAGTACGATGAATCTGATGTGCGCCAATTGACATTGTTGATGCAGGGCATGTGGTCACATATACAGCGCAAGGTGGCAGCCGATTCGCTTAGAGAGTACTCAAATAAGCTTTCAAGGATAAACACGGAACTTACTCAGGCAAATGAAGAGCTAAAATCCCTTGATAAGATGAAAGATGATATCATTTCAAATGTGAGCCATGAACTTAAGACACCCCTTGTGCCCATTATAGGTTACAGTGAACTTGTTAACGAAGGCGCGCTTGGAAGGGTGAATGATTAGCAGAAGATGGCTCTGGAGACGGTTCTGCGAAATTCTAAACGGTTAAGACGTCTTGTTGACTCCCTTTTGCACATGAGCCTTGCGCAAGTAGGGGTTATTGAATATATATTTAAACCTGTTCGGATCGCAGAGATCATAGATGATGCGATCACGGACATGATTCCATTGGTAAGTGAGAAGAACCTGACTATCAGGAAAGATGTGCCTGATGGTCTGCCTGATATAAAAGGAAACAGAGATAAACTGACTGATCTTTTCACTCATCTTATCGATAATGCGGTCAAGTTCACTCCCTCTGGTATAGTATCTGTTGAAGTCCATGAAGTGGAGAATGGAATACACATAAAAGTTTCAGACACTGGAATAGGTGTTGCCAGGGATGTGATCCCAAAGCTGTTCCAGAAGTTCTACCAGGTAGATCCATCAAAACAACAGTTCATGTGAAGTTGCCAGGCTAAGACTACAAAATGGGTAATCTATTGCCCTATTTTTCCATGCATACAGTCCGTAATGGCACAAAATATATAACCCATGTGCCTTTAATTAGCACCAATTCGCCAATACAGGAAATCTCCCAAACGTTCATACCTGTAACTTTATCGCCACTTTAAATTCAAATCAAAATAATAAGGAGTAATCATAATGGCAAAAATGCACACTCGCAGAAAAGGCCAGGCAGGGTCCACAAAACCCATTCGTACAGAAGTACCCGCATGGTCTTTGCAGGATGCAGAAGAGATCGAAAAGGTGGTTCTTGACTTGTGGAAGCAAGGCAACCCCACCTGTGTCATCGGAATGAAACTGAGGGATAACTATGGAGTTCCTGATGTCAAACTCGCTACAGGAAAGAAGCTCACTGCTATCCTGAAAGAAAATGAAGTATCATCTGGTGTTCCTGAAGACCTGTACAACCTTATCGTAAAAGCTATTGGCCTGAGAAAACATGTTGCATCCAATAACAAGGATGTACATAACAAGCGCCCTCTTCAGCTTACCGAATCCAAAATTCGCAGACTGGTTAAATATTATAAGGCAAACAAAGTCCTTCCAGCCGAATGGAAATATAAACCAGAAACCGCAGAAATGCTTATTACTAAGTAAACGGGGATTTGCATAATTCCCCTATTTTTTAATTTATTTCTTTTTTCCTGTTGTATATCTTTGTTTAATTGCTATTTACTTATGGCAAGATGAAGACAAATCCACACAAATCAATAGAAGTATAAATGTGTGCTGCATAATTAATCCTTTAATATCAAAATCACTCCATCTATAATTAGCATATGTGGACTGGCAGGTGAAAGTTTTTGGAAAAATTGCAACCCATTGCAAAAATGGCATCTGAAAAAATCAGTGAATACTCACGTGTAAGACTCATATCCCATAATGATGCAGACGGGATTACCGCAGCAGCTGTAATGTGCCATGCCCTGCTGAGAGAAGACATAGTTTTCCATGCAAGCATTGTAAGCCGGCTGGATGAAAATGTTGTGGAAACAGTTAACAATAGCACTGATAATGATGATCTCGTACTTTTCTGTGACATGGGGAGCGGCCAGCCTGAATTGATTGAAAAAGTCAAAAATGACACCATTATAATAGACCACCATGCACCCGTGGGTGAAACAACGGCATATGTAATGGTAAACCCTCATCTTGCAGACATAGATGGTGCTTATTATATGGGCGCCTCAACAACTGCTTATGTGGTCGCAACAGAAATGAATCCCGAAAATAAAGAGCTT
>JBMCCK010000169.1:0-2778 GCA_048619255.1 Methanohalophilus sp.
AAGGCAGGGATCCAGAAATGTAGATTTAGAACGATTGAAAAAACTCGCCGAGTCAAAGGACTATATAGCGGTGATTGGAGTTGAATCGCTCGTAGCACTCAAAAAAATTGGAAGTCAACCTGATGTTATGTATGGGGCTAAGGAATCGGTCGTAGAAGCTGCATTCCATGGACTTTCATCCCTTGTGCTTGCAATCGATGAGCAGGTCCCGACTATAATGAGTAAACTTGAAATGGAAAACCTGGAATACGAACTTGTAGACCTGAGTCTTCATTAAGGTAAAAACATGAAGATACTAGTTATTTCAGATACACATCTCAAAAGTGGAGAAATTCCTCCCGGCTTGAAAGGCCTGATTGACAGATATGACATGATAATACATGCCGGAGATTTTACTACACCAGAATGTTATAGGGCTTTCAACGATACAGGGAAACTCAAATCAGTACATGGAAACTCCGATGCAGACGAATTAAAAGATCTTCTGCCCGAAACCCTGCAACTAGAACTTGATGGTATAAGTGTCGGCGTGGTCCACGAAGCCGCCCTATCAATAAACGATACAACAGCCCTGCGCTACAAAGCCCTTGAAATGGGTGTCAATGTACTGATATTCGGCCATATTCACAGGCCACTGATGGAAAAAACAGATGTAATGGTATTGTGTCCCGGCTCTCCTACATCCCCACGTATGTCAGACCCCATGGCTGTCGAACTAAATATCGAAAAAGGTGAAATAAAAGCAAGATTTATAGAAATAAAAGGAAAATCTTGTGGTTTTGTCGGATTTTCAAGAGAACTTGAAAACATAGAAAGTTAATCCATTTACTTTTTCCCATCAATAGTTTCTATTTTAAAGATAACTCCAAGCCCATTAAGGCTCAGGTGTACTTTATCTCCGAACTGGAGGATTTCCTCAACATGAACATTATTGCCCCATTCATAGACATAGTCATAATATCCCTGAATTGGTTTAAAACCCAGAGACAGAAGGCGGCGGTTAACTTCAGAGGGACTTCCACCTTCACTGTTAAACCATACCAACAGGTAAGTTTTCACAAATATCACCTAACTAAAAATAGATTTACTCATTTATTATACTTATGCAAAAAAAGGTGTGCAAAATGCACACATCAAATCTGTTCTTTCAGGGATTTCAAAGCATCCAGTACCATAGATGAATAACTTTCCTTATCGGTATTGTAGTGCTCTCTGGCACGAACCACATATGAATCTGAACCATCCAGATTATTTAATCTGTTAATTGTCTGAATAGCAGCGTCAACAACCCACATATCCCGAGTGTTACCATCAACTATGCTTATGGATTCAGGCCTTATGGAAGTAATAGTGTCCCCATCAGGAGTCTCATAAACACTGGGTTTGCCTGCAACAGCTACAAATGCGGGCGTTTCACATTCTGACAACAGTTGTGCTGCTTCCGGCTGGTACTGACCTGCGTATATTGTGAAAGTACCTGTAGGATCAGTAACCCGACCTCTCCAGTATTCCGCTTCATTGCCTATATTTTCCTTCTCGATAAGAGTCCCTACGATAAAAAGGCGATTTACCCTGGCCCCGGTTGGTGTTAACAGATACTGGGGAGAATAAACATCGTCACCTTCCCTGAATGAGAGATCCGAATTCCTGAACTCTTTTGCAAACATTCGTTTTGCTACTTCACGTACATAGGTAGACATTCAAGCCACCTCCAGATCTGCAATAAGCTCGTCAACCTTTTCCATATCAACATTGGATAATGGTTCAATGGATTTTGCTATTAAGTAACGATCAGCAAGCGATCCTTCCACATAATAATATTTCCCCACAAGGTCCTCACGCATTTTACTTATCACAACTGTTTGATCAAGAGCATCCGCTGCAAGATTAATTGCTTCCTCAAGCGTGATACCGGTCAATTCTTCGGTAATTTCCCTGTTCAAAAGAACATCCTGCACAATTTCCCCGTTATCAAGCACAGCTTTGATACGCAGATCATAAGTCCCATCAACCTTGCCGTGCTCCATACATGCTCCTTTTGTAAGTGCCCGGTTACATTCAGGACAGCGTTTTATAAGACCGGAACCATCCTGAATATCAATCATTGCACCCTGGAAACTATTAGCTCCAACTTCTATTTCTTCAAAAAGAGGTTCAATTGTAGTAGTACGATTGAGAATTACTTCATAATTTCCATTCCACTCATTGACAACAATATTATTGAAACGATACACCTGTCCTTCTTCTACATCTGGCAGATCATCACGGGACCATTTGATAAATTTGATAGTACCAGTTTTGTCACCAAGAATCCCGACCTGGGATATCGCATCATTGGAATTGTCCCATAATTGGACAACCTTGGCTTCAATGTTGGCCCACATGTTTTCCTGCCGCAATTCTGAAAGTAAACGATCTTCAGCCGACCCCTGTGGCTGGAATGAAGTATCAATATCCTCTTCCAGAGGTTCAATGCTGCTGGTGCGGTTCAGGGTTACTTCATACTTACCGTTCCATTCGTTGACAACCACATTACTGAAAAGATAAGATTTACCTTCTTCTACATCAGGCAGATCATCACGCGTCCATTTGATGAATTTGATCGTACCGGATTCATCCCCAAGAATTCCAACCTGGGAAATCGTTTCATTGGAATTATCCCATAACTGGACAACTTTGGCTTTGAGATTGGTCCACATGTTTTCCTTATTCAGATCTGAGACCTGACATTCTTCAGGAGAACCGGCGGAAGTTGAACCTGCATCAATATCTGTTGCA
>JBMCCK010000170.1:0-2761 GCA_048619255.1 Methanohalophilus sp.
ATCTTCAAACAGGGGCTGATATCACATGAGTAGAACCCAATATAATATAAATAATTTCAGAAGACAACTGGTCTTTCTGTCCCTGATCTCAGTAATACTGCTTGCAACTCTATTTATTGGTGTGACTACGGCCCAATCGAAAGAGTACATTCCCCCAACTTATGAATATACTACAAATTATTACCGGGGTTATGGTGTGCCGGATATTCACGCTTCAGTAGTAGGGGACACTCATTTTGATCGGGGTGAAACAGTTACTGTCAATGTTATTCTTTCTAACAGGGGTATTTTGCATGGCTTTAAATCCCTCACAGATGTGGAGGGCGATAAGGGCGAACAAACCCTTGCCATGAAAGAGCTGGAATATGAAAAGAACCGCACAACTGCTTATGGTATAAAGGCCAGTCTTGTTTCTCCTACTGATTATATAGAGATCAATTCTTCGACCAGTGGCCAGACTCTGGAAAAATTGGTTCCTGGGGAGTTACCCTCGCATCCTATGTCATTCACGATTGAAATTTCGGATGATGCTCCAGCAGGGGACTATGTACTGTTTCTTCCTGTAAGTTATGAGTATCAGGAGGATGTCCGTATGACAGACGGCCGGACTGCTCAATTAGGGTTGCCTGATGTGGATCATGCTACCTACTATAATAATTCGAATGAAACTCTGCAAATACCAATCCATATAGAAAAAGCAGCGAAATTCGAAGTAGTTGATGTCGATGGAGAGCTGGTTGCAGGTGAAGAAAACGTTATACAGGTGACTTATCGCAATGTTGGTGAATTGACAGCAGATGATGCTCTTGCCAGAGCGGTCGTCATGGATCCTCTAAGTACCGATAGTTCTACCGCATTGTTGGGCAGCCTTGAACCTGGAGAAGAACGCACTGTTTCATTTAATGTGGATTCAGACGCTATGGCTGTTGTAAAGGAATATGCAATAGATAGTGAGATACGTTATATTGATGAGGATGGCGATTACGCATTTTCTGGTAACATGAAAATAAATGTACCAATGCGATCATCAGATGAATGGATTGGCATCACCCAGGTTTCACTTTTATTAACTTTTTTGATAATGATATATCTGGTAGTTGACAGTATCCGTAAAAAGAAAAAATAATTATGTAAAGGAGAGGAGTGAGCATGAACAAAAGAAATTTAATAATTGGAATAATTGCACTGGGAATCTCCCTGATATGCCTGATTCCGGCCTCTGCTGCCGGCTTTTCCCCACAGAATGATGCACTACCTGACTATTTTGATTTTAGTGATAATTACTACACTGCATATGGTGGTCCTGATGTAAATGCAAGTATCGTTGGTGGCAATGAATTTTATCGTGGGGATAGTGTCACGTTGAATATTAATCTTATGAATAAAGGGGTGATTACAGGCTTCAAGTCTGAAATGGATGATGACCCGGTAGATGTACTTGATCAGAAACTACAGCAAGAGGAAATGTCTTATGAATCACAAAAGACAACTGCGATTGGGATCGTGGCAACTCTTACTTCTCCTGACCCCAACGTGGAAGTAAAATCCGGTCCACAGGAAGCCGGTTCACTGGCTACCGGTGAGCAGACTTTATCTCCTGTTAAATTTAATATAGAATTTTCGAATAATGCGCCCTCCGGTGATTACCCCCTGATTCTCAATCTTTATTATGGTTATCAGAAGAATGTCCAGGTTTCCGGTGATAATGAAACAAGCCTTGGTGTCACAAATATGGATGTGGGGCTATGGTATGATGTAGGTTCCCAGAATGTTACTATTCCTGTAAATGTGAAAGAGGAGGCACAATTTGAGGTTACCAATGTTTCCGGGCAGCTGGCTATAGACGAGGAAGGAATGCTGCATGTTACCTATACCAATACGGGTAATGAACCTGTGAAGGATGCCATTGTTCGTATAAGTGCAGCTAATCCTTTCAGTACCACGGATGACCAGGCATATCTCGGCGATCTGGATGCCGGGGAAAGTTCTGTTGCGGTATTTAAACTTAAAGTAGGGGATACTGCGGTCGAAAAACCATATGCCATAAACAGTGAAATCAAGTATGAGGACACTAAAGGTCATGACAGGGTTTCAGATAATGTGAAAATCAAAACACAGGTATCGGCTTCGTCCAATACCTATACAGGTGGATTGATGTTACCTGTGGGGTTTGCTATTGCAGCATTGGTTATAGGTGCTATTGTGTTCTATATGAGGCGTAAATCAGGCCAAAAACCAGAAGAGTGATGTTTTTATCACTCCTCTCCTTATTTTTGTACAATCCTGTTTTGACAGCAACATTTTTACGTAATTAGAATTATTAAGTGTTTCACGTTCAATTCATCTTATATCAACTACATTTCTACTTTAGTCCCAAAAGGGAGGGAAATTAAAAATTGAGTCAGCCTTGTGTTAATATCGGCATGGTAGGTCATGTCGATCATGGAAAAACCACTCTTGTACGTTCATTGTCCGGTGTATGGACTGATAAGCACAGTGAAGAACTGAAAAGGGGTATCTCCATCCGTTTGGGTTATGCAGATACAACTTTGATGAAATGTCCAACCTGTCCTGAACCACGGTGTTATTCAGTAAAGAAAGAATGTCCTCACTGTGGCGCAAAAACAGAACAGGTCAGAACCATATCCTTTGTAGATTCTCCTGGGCACGAAACACTGATGGCTACGATGCTTTCGGGTGCAGCCATAATGGATGGTGCTATTCTTGTTGTAGCTGCAACTGATGGTCCGATGCCACAAAC
>JBMCCK010000171.1:0-2729 GCA_048619255.1 Methanohalophilus sp.
ATGATGGCAATTGTACTGGCCGATCATATGATACAGAGCGGGTGCATAGATCCGGATAGCATACTGCCTGAAAAATGAAAAGAAAAAGAAAGGAAAGGATTACAAATCCAGTTTTTCCATTCTTCCTACGGCTTCTTCTATACGTTCAACTGTCTGGGTGAGAGCAAACCTGATATAACCTTCACCATAGTCGCCAAATCCTACACCCGGGGTCGCGACAATTCCCGCTTCTTCAAGCAGAAGGGAAGAAAAGTCAATTGAACTATATTTTTCGGGAACGCGGGCCCATACGTAGAAGGTGGCCTTTGGTGGATTCACATCAAGACCCATCGCGTCAAGACCTTTCAGCAGGGCGTCACGTCTTTGCTTGTATACACTATTCATATCTGTGACACACTGCTGGGAACTATCCAGTGCAGTAATTCCTGCCTTCTGAACTGCCTCGAATGCACCTGAATCTATATTAGACTTGACCTTGCCAAAACCGGTGATTATATCCTTGTTACCTACGGCAAAAGCGATTCTCCAGCCGGTCATATTGTAAGTCTTGGAAAGGGAATAGAACTCAACACCAACATCCATCGCACCATCTACACTCAGGAAACTTGGAGCCTCATAGCCGTCATAAACCATATCGGAATAAGCATTGTCATGGACTATCACAACATCATTTTCCCTGGCAAAGTCCACAACCTCTTCAAAGAACTTGAGACTTGCAGTGGCTGAAGTCGGGTTGTTGGGGTAATTCATGAACATGAGTTTGGTTTTCTCAAGTACATCCTTTGGAATCGAATCCAAATCGGGAAGAAAATCATTTTCCTCAAGCAGAGGCATAATGTGAGGTACACCACCTGCAAACTGGGTGCCAATCTTGTACACCGGGTAGGCAGGGTCGGGCACAAGGGCTACATCGCCGGGGTTGAGGAAAGCAAGAGGGATGTGTGCTACACCTTCCTTGGAGCCGATCATTGTGAGAGCCTCGGAAGTCGGATCGATATCAATACGCTTTGTCTCCTTACACCAACGGGCCGCCGCCTCCCTGAAAGCAGGCATGCCAGAATAGGATGGATACCTGTGAGTTGAGGGATCGCGGACAGCCTCGCACATGGAATCGACGATATGCTGATGAGTAGGTTGATCGGGATCACCCACACCAAGGTCTATTACATCCACGCCTTTTTCTTTGACCTTGGCTTTGGCTTCATCTATCGTTGCAAACAAATACGGTGGTAGTGCATTTATTCTCTCTGAGTACATTGCTTCACCTGAATTACAATCAAAATTTCGATATATCAGTATCAGTGGTCATATTGTAATGAAGCTATTTAAGAATCATGGGTGGCAAAAAAGGAAAAAGGTTACTTATTGCTCAATGGCTTCAAGGGCACCCTTATCCCCGGGTAATGTTTCAGAGAAAGATGAAGATTCAGGAAGAGACAGGGTGAAACTATATGTATAATCCAGTTTAACTAAGCCAGAGGTCAGATTACAAGCAAGAACATGGCCCCCGACTGTTTTGTTTGCATCTATGAAGTGGAAATGATAACCCGGCACATTGATATTTTCAATATAATAAGGTAAAAGAAAACCAACCATTGTACCATTTATATTTTCATGTTTATACACAGTTTCCTCTTCTGCCACCACATCCAGTAGAGGGCGATAGGGCTTACTTTGGGCAGTTACACTTCGTATACTTATGTTTTCAAATGTCCCTTCTATTTTCAATGCATACATGAGATTTGGGCCTGGAACCGTTTCTTTAATGATGGATTGGAGAGACGCATAATCTGTATTTGACCCAATCGTAATTGTGTCATCTGCTTCAAAGAAGGTCACTGTCGCAAAAGGAGTGGTAGTCGTATCGTTTACCTGATAAATGTGCCCATCTGCTTTTGCCTGGTAAACTTCGCCGTCCATAACTATCATTTCACCATCCAGTCGATCAAAGGTACCCAATCCGACATCACCCTGTTCTTTAAGATCGCAAACCTGCATATCCCCATCATAGGAACCGGCAATTAAAGAGTCAATAGTAGATGTCTGGAAAAGAACATCATCATTGTAGACGGAGGTTTCATCCGTTGTTGTGGTACAACCTGAAGAAGCGAGATATAGCATAATGCTCAGCAGGACAATAATCCAGATATTATTACTCATAGTGAAGTGTATATAAAGATATATGTATAAATATTTTTTTTGTGTGTGGGACGATATTGTAACCATTTCTCAAACATTGGAATCATGAATGTGGCTGTGCATTTATAGCAATTTACAAACTCATTTTTTACTAATACCAAAAATACCAAAAGATTTAAACTTGAAATATAATATATATATGAATTAATCAGAATCATTTATATACAAAGAACATAAAAGAGAGGTATTATATGATGAAAGTTTTTAGTGATCTTACTTTTTGGTCAAATACCAAAAAAGCATTTTTGCTTCTGTTAACAATAGCTATGATTGCCACTTCAGGCTGTATGGAGGAAAATGGTGCAGACACAGGAGATCAGGAGAAGATAACAGTCGCTGTAAGCATTCTCCCCCAGGCAGAATTTGTGGAAAAGATAGGAGGAGACCGCGTGGAAGTTGTCGTGATGATACCCCCTGGTGCAAGTCCCCACTCCTATGAACCGCGACCAAGTCAGCTTACAGAACTTAGCAATGCAGAAATGTATGCAATGGTTGGTTCCGGGATTCCAATGGAAGATTCCATGATGAGC
>JBMCCK010000172.1:0-2717 GCA_048619255.1 Methanohalophilus sp.
AACTTCATCCTATCACAGGAACATCGAAAATGTGCTTATAAACACCCATTACATAGGCAGTGTTTTGTATCCGGAGAAATTTGATGAGGATATTGAAGATAAGGCCGATGAGATATACGAGGTATTCCTGGGCAAATCTGTGTATGAGGAAATGCAAGATGTAGTTGGAAGTTATGGCAAACTCAACTTTGAGGAATGAGGAGGAATGACAATACAGCATCATGTGCTGGAGGCATATAAGGAGGATTTGAATAAAAAACTGTTATATGGGTTGGGTATAACAGTTCTCCTTATATTTTTCCTTCTTTTCTCGGTTCTAAACGGACCGGTGAAAATAGCTTATTCTGAACTTTTTGCCATAATTACCGGCCATATATCAAGTGGTACCTCATACAATATATTCTGGAATATAAGGCTACCACAGGCGCTTACTGCAATTGTTGCTGGTGCAGGTCTTGCAATCTCTGGTGGGGTAATGCAGAGTGTCCTGAGAAATCCCCTTGGCTCCCCTTATACATTGGGGATATCTCATGCTGCTGCTTTCGGAGCTGCCTTTTCCATAGTAATCCTGGGTGCAGGAACTACACAAAGTTCCGGAGACGTTGTAACGATTACCAACCCCTACATTACTACTATCTCCGCGTTCTTCTGGTCGTTGGTTTCTACTGCCATCATACTGGCTCTGGCAAAATACAAACAAGCAACTCCAGAAACCATGATTCTTACCGGCGTGGCTTTGGGGTCTCTTTTTACAGCAGGGCTTAGTGGGATACAATACTTTGCAGAAGACACCCAGATTGCTTCCATTGTTTTCTGGCAGTTTGGGGATGTAAGCAAGATGGCATGGAATGAGCTTGGGTTGATTACTTTATTTGTTATCCCCTTATCGATATGGTTTACGTATAACAGCTGGAATTACAATGTCTTAAATTCAGGCGATGATGCTGCTAAAAGTCTTGGGGTGGATGTGGACAGGTTAAGAATTGAAGGAATGGTCGTTTCATCAATGGTCTCTGCACTAATTGTATCTTTTGTGGGTATCATTGGTTTTGTAGGACTGGTTGTTCCTCATATCGTCAGAAAAACCATCGGTGGGAATGAGATGTTGCTGTTTCCTTTTTCATGTATAATAGGAGCTCTTCTCCTGTTGGTTTCTGACACTGTAGCAAGAAATATGATTGCTCCGGAGGTACTCCCCGTGGGAATTGTAACTTCTTTCCTCGGAGCGCCCCTGTTCATCTACCTGGTCATAAAAGGGAGGGAATACTGGTGAAAATAAATATAGAAGGACTTGAATTCAGCTATAATGGCCATCCTACTCTGAAAAATATGAACGTGATGGTCAATAAAGGTGAATTTCTTTCCATCATCGGACCAAACGGTTCAGGAAAAACGACCCTTCTCAAATGCATAAATAAGATTTTGGAACCAAAGAAGGGTTCAATTTATATTGACAACCGTAATTTAGAGGAGTTTCACAGAAAAGATATTGCAAAGCAGGTTGGTTACATTCCACAGGCGGAAAGGGGCACATTTCCTTCAACTGTGTTTGATACAGTACTCATGGGGCGCAAACCTCACATGAACTGGATGCCTGGAGCAAAAGACCTTGAGGTTGTTTCAGATGTCATGGATGTACTTGAACTGAATGATATTGCAATGAAAAATATCAATGAACTTAGTGGTGGACAACGGCAGAAGGTGATAATTGCCAGGGCCCTTGCCCAGCAACCTGAAATTCTGTTGCTTGATGAACCTACCAGCAGTCTTGATTTGAAACACCAGCTTGAGGTTCTCGACATAACTCAAAAACAGACATTATCCGGTGTATCGGTCATAATGACTGTCCATGATTTGAATCTTGCAGCCCGCTACAGTGATAAGATCATAATGATGAAGGAAGGGGAAATTTTCCATGGGGGAGGTATTGAGATTCTCACTCCTGAAAATATAGAACCTGTCTATGAAGTCAGTGTGGATGTACTGTCCAAATCCGATCAGATATGGATATTGCCGAAAATGATTTGTAAGTAATTTTAGTGTGAGGTGAATGAATGAATATTGAGCATATAGGATCAATAAGAAGTGAATTTAAGGAACCTGATGACCCTGAAGTGATGCGTAAATCAAAAAGCACAATTATAGTTGACCCGGAATATGAGGACGGCCTTTACAAAATCGAGGACAACGACTATATTCAGGTAATTTTCTACTTTGACAGGTCAGAAGGCTATGATTTGATCGGAAAAAGGCGAGGTGGTGTGACAAAGGGTGTTTTTGCGTCCTGCAGTCCAAAAAGACCCAGTCCTCTTGGTATTACTGTTGTTAAATTACTTAGCAGGAAAGGTAGGGAACTGAACGTAAAGGGCTTGGATGCACTGGATAATACTCCGGTTGTTGATATAAAACCATATGTGAATTTTATTGATGATATAAATAAAAATGGTAACTAAAAATTTTCAAAAACCAGCAGGATTATCATAACAAAATGTTTTGCTGTTTTGGTATCCGACTCTTTATCAAGACTGCAAAAGTTAGAATGCTGATTATTGCAGGAGTATGACCAGATGAATGACCTCGCAGAGAGTATCAGGATTACCTGGCTTAATATATATCAGAGTATTCCTGTCCTGCTTGGAGTAATAATGGCAATAAGCCTCTTAAAAAGTGCTATACCCAAATCTTTCTATTCTACAATGTTCTCTGGCAATGTATTT
>JBMCCK010000173.1:0-2657 GCA_048619255.1 Methanohalophilus sp.
GAAAAAATATCCATGTTCAATACCTACCAGACCTATTAATGTAATAATGGTTAAACCCACTTCTTTTCTGATATTGCCAGAACTATTATATTTTTTTTCTTCCTGCAAAGGGAGCTGGGCCTTTTTCATGGAATAAATTAACAGAAGATAAAATGTGACAGAAAGCAGGACTATAATATATCCGGAAATATCAATAAACGGAACTTTCTGATAACTATATTTGATAAGTGAATGGCCTATTAAAATTAAAGAAACTATTCCAATTCCAAGAGCTACCAAAAACTGACCCATTTTTACATATTTAGAATAACCATAAGGGTGCAGGGAATTAGGTGAAAGGGAAGTAACATAAAAACTACCGGCAATAAAAACTATTGAAAACCCTCTCAACAGTGAATAATATCCACTGGTCTCCAGGTAGATTATATCATAAAAATATCCATACAATATCTTTGGTATGGAAATAAAAAAAATCAGGAAAACAAATATGAAAAAATATTTTTCCAGCAATGTTTTCCTGCACATTTCCATTACTCCAAAATAAATGACATAAATATATCCATATATTTTGCTTTAAATACCTGGAGCCACAGGTTTCTCACAAATTTCATTCAGTACCATAGCAAGAGCTGCATATAGTGAACCAAATCCCAGGAGAAGTCCATCGATACCTGCAATAACAAGTAAACCGGTCATTCCTGTGGCGTTGATAATTGCGAGCAGCATGAACAGGATGAACAGTGTAAGGAACACAAATTGTATGACCCTGCTGCCATTGCACATTTTCAAGGTACCTATGAGCATCACAAAGGTGTAAACACCCCATATGAAGAGATAGGCAGCCATTGACATTGATTCAGCTGCAGCGGCCCATCCAAGAGACTGCAGAATAATCAACCCTGCAAGTGAAAACCAGAAAAGCCCGAATGCATTAAAAGCAGTTCCGGCAAATACATCTCCTTTCTTCCATGCCATTATCCCTGCAAACACCTGGGCAAATCCACCCAGGAATATTGCCATTGAGACTACCATTGAATCAAGTGGGAATAACCCTACATATGTCAGGCTTAGCAAAACTGCTGAAAGCCCAAGACCCGTGAAACCAAGTGGTGCCGGATTGGCCGTATTATCGGCTACTTCGGCTTTCACCATTTCAATATTTCCTTCCATAAATATCACCTCTATCATTTGAATTAATAGATCGATACAGACTAAAAGTTACAATAACTCACAAGTAATTTAAACTAAAAAAATAGGAGTAAAGGGAGGTTGTAAGTATTGCATTGCTTTTATATCTCCTCCTTGTTGCTAGCTACGCTATATAGAAGATTACAAGGTGATTGGGGCTGTGAACCCCTAAAGGAGTCCACAGCTAAACGTCTGTATGTTTGCCGTTCAGAGACCGTAGTTCTCCGGCCTGAATACCTTGACTTCCTTTTTGTATTGTTCAAGGGAGTCGCTGAGGAACTTATCTGAATCATCAGTAAGTCCATCCAGGGCCTTACTTGCATCAGCAAGTGCATTCTTTTCGAATCTGGTCATCTGTAGTTTGGGATCTGCGCTCTCAAGCAGGTTCACACACTCTACAGCAGCGTTCTTTGCACGGAGATAGATGTCGTCTGAATCCTTGACAATTGCTTCACCGATCTTGTAGGCATTGTCATAGGCCAAGATGTATCCCTGTGGGTCCCTGTACTTGTCGGAGAGGACCATCATGTCTCTGAGGTTCTTGGATTGACCTGTCTGGAGGGAGACATTCATCAGTGCACAGTCGTATGCAAGGGATTCACTCCAACACTGGACAGTTGTACCACCGAATTCACCATGATATTCTACAGATTCATTGGACCAAAGGTCACAGCACTGCATTACAAGATTACCCATTACATCGGAGTGGGCACAGGTGGAAGATTTACCTTCCTGGGAAATCGGGACACCTGCAATGGATTTTACTATGGTGTTCTCATAACCACAGTCTTTACCCGGACCAACTGCACCTGCTTCATAGGCAGCAAGGGTACGTGGGGCGTATATAGCCCTGGCAATTATTGCAAGGGTGTGGGCAAGGTTTTTGTCAAGGAGTCCACCTGCAATGAACATTGCAGTGTTTGCCTGTGCACAGTCAGTATCACCAGCTGCGACTACATTGTTCTTCTTGGCAACTTTGGCAATGTCCTGCCAGATGTATTCCATATCCATAGTACCCAGGCAACCAATTGCAAAAAGCATACCCGGCACATCATTTCTCAGAATTGCACGGTCAAAGACTTCTTTACCACCCATAGTTTCGATGGATAAGAGATCTGCACCGTTTGATGCAACTTCTTCGAAAGATTCCATGAGGGTGTTGTATTTTTCTCCTCTCAACTGCAGGTAATCACGGTCTTCACGAATGTCACCAGGGGTGTGTCTCAGAGCGCATTTGATGCCGTATTCATCATGGTAATCTTCCATAATGGCTTTCTGTGCATTTGCGACCTCTCCACCCCAGGTGGGGTTATTGGTCATCTGCTGGACGTGCTCGGTTTCCAGTACAACTGACGGGAAACCTACCTGGACCATCCTTTCCATTATGTCACGGGTAATACGCTCATATTCCTTTACAAGTTTTTCTTTGGTCTCACCGGCTTCTGGTCTTGGTGCATAGTTTACTTCAG
>JBMCCK010000174.1:0-2580 GCA_048619255.1 Methanohalophilus sp.
ATAAAAATAATAATGTATTAGCGGAAGTTAGAGGAAAGGGTTTCTACAGAGCCAAATATCACACTCTTGATGACAGCAACCATATCATCCGGACTTCCGATAATTGGTGAAGCCGGCAAAAGTTTGCATGCTGACAGCACCATAGCAACCTGTTACGTAGCGGACAAATTACATTTGAAAAAAGGCCTCATAGTCCTCAAAAACTTCAATTCAAAACATAAGAAAGAAATCCATGAGATTAATATTGGCGAAGATGGGCTGGAAATCAAAGGAATCTTGCCCCTTACCGATATAATATCCTGAAGAGACGGGCTTAATTTTAATAATCCTTTAACATATCTAGCCTCATGAAAATTTATATCGCAGACACCGGCGTTTTCATCAATCGAAAGGGTCGGGACCGCCAGCTTGTTACAGTGCCTGCAGTAATCGATGAAACGAAGGCAAAATACACAAGCATGGAAATGTTGATCGCCCTTGAAACCGGGGCAAAGGTTGAGCAACCCGATCCTGCATTCCGGAAAAAAGTCGTGGACAGGGCAGAAGGTACAGGCGATCTTGAAGAACTTTCCGGGACCGATATCGATGTTCTGGCAAAAGCTCTGGAATATGGGAAAAATGCTGTCCTCATGACAGATGATTATGCTGTGCAAAATGTAGCAAGCATGATTGGTATAAAGATAGAACCCATATCCCAATCCAGAATAAAGAACAAAATAATCTGGGGAAAAAAATGCACCGGCTGTATGAAAAGATTTGACAATGGTGAAGAATGCCCTATCTGTGGCTCCCCCCTCAAGAAAATACGTAAAAGAAAGATATAATATTATAAAGGATGTATAGGAAACCAAATAGCATAAAACAGTACGTGGGGATAAAATGAAGAATATAGAAGAACTTATACAAAAAGCAGTCGAACTGCAGTCCAATGGTCTTGTTACCGGCCAGATCGCAAATGAACTTAATGTCTCTAGGGATACTGTCACATGGCTTCTCATGCGGGGTAAAAGAGGTGCTGAAGCCCCTGCACCAAAGGACATCTCTGTCAATTGGAGTTCCATAGGTAAAAGCTCTTTCCGCCTGCGTTATATTTCACAGGCACTGTGCGACATGGTGCTCGAATCCCTTGATCAAAGTGACCAGAGGGTAGATATGGTAGTAGGAATTGGATTAAGCGGTGTACCCATGGCCACCATGATTGCCGAGGAATTGGGTATCGAATTTTCCATATTCCATGGTTATGACAGCCAGAAAGAGAGGGATCAAAACACAGGAATTTTCAGCAGAAATTTCGGTCATGTCGAAGGAAAGAATTGCATTATTGTAGATGATGTGGTCTCATCTGGCTCAACTATTACCGATGTAATTGAACAGATAAAAAGAAGTGGATCCAACCCAGTTGCAATTGCAGTCATTATTGACAAGAAAAATTCGGAAACAATCAGTGGAGTTCCTGTTAACTCACTTATCAAACTGGCAAGAGTGGATTAAAAGGAGATTTTAGATCTCCGTATCCACTTCATACTGACCTATTTTTTCCACGAGTTTGGATAGGACTGTTTTACGCATTCCTTCCACAAATTTGATACTTCCAACAACAAGGTGTCCACCACCATTCACCCCTCCACCGACAATTTCCTCATGGAGGTTTCTGACAATTTCAGGAATATTCATCTTAACCCCGCGGGACCGTATGACTGCAAAATCCGGCCCATAGCCAATCGTAACGATGGGTTTGCCTTCATTTTTCCTGCAAATCCTGTCATGAACTTCCCCGGAGGTCTTTCCAGGAGCCGGGAATGTGAATTTGTGAGCATAGTTTTCCACATCAAGCACATTCATTATAGCACCATTGGGCAGTTGTTGTGATTTGACATTAGGCATACATGCCTCAAGTTGCTCATCCATCATAGCTCTTGCCTGCTCACAAAGCAGATCTACAAGTTGTTTATGCCTGGTGGAGTCACCAAAATTGAGAAGATCGTTTACAATTCCCCTTCCACTGTTGAATTTCAACCAGTAGGCTTCAAAATCAAGGGCCAGGGCAATATCCTGCAAATCTTCCAGAGAATACCTGGAAGAGACGAGATCAATATACTGATAGGCCTCATCAGCCTCTGAACGATCCCCTACAGCAGCGATTGCAGGGAGATGTTGTATCTGTTCTGTGACGTCAGGATTGATCATCCGTGCAACCTCTGTGGAAAGCATACCGGCAGTCTGACCGAAATCCCCACCCACATGAGCAGGGTTTACATGGGCCAGCAGGTAATCATCAACGACCTTATCAGGATGATGATGGTCCACAACCACCATATCAATACCATATATCAATGCCTGTCTCATAGCAGGTACGTCTTCCTCCGTGGAACCGTTATCCACCATCACAACAAGAGGCAGTTTCTGGTCATGCCTCTCCGCATCTTCAAGAGCAAAGGAAATATCCTTTGTCACATCCATTATCTCGTAAAATGGAGCCTTTGAAGGAGCACGTTTGTAAAAATAATATTCTCCATCCTGGCCGTTGACCTCGCGTATAAGAGGCAGGATAGCCTTGTCGATGGCTACTCCGGCAGTCAT
>JBMCCK010000175.1:0-2563 GCA_048619255.1 Methanohalophilus sp.
TGAATGCTGCAAAAAAACTTTGGAAATTGATTCTAAATACGATGCTGCATGGAATACAATGGGTAATTCTTACAATCGTCTGGGAATTCATATAAAGGCACTTGTATGTTACAATAAGGCTCTGCAGTTGAATTCGAAGTACGGTCCAGCATGGAATAACAAAAGCCAAGCTCTGAGGAATATGGGAAAATATGGACGAGCGGTTGGATGCAGTAACAAAGCTCTTAAACTGGATTCCAAAAATAAGGAAGGCTGGATGAATATGATTCTTGCCTTTAATGGTCTGAAGATGTATGATGAATCCATAGAATGTTACAATAAAGCTGTGGGCCTGGGGCCTAAATATGAAAAAAGATGGAACTATAATGGTTCCAAATTTACCAACAATTGAATGTAAGATATTTTAATCCCCGGATATTATGTGGTAAAATAATTATATACCTCCAGATTGCTTTTCTTTATGAGGTCTAAAAGGCACATGAACCTGGTTTACAAATACGATGTGATTATTGTAGGAGCCGGACCTGCCGGAATGTTTGCAGCCAATGAACTTTCCGGTCATGGTTTGAAAATTCTGGTAATTGACAAGGGCAGAGATGTCGAAAAAAGACATTGTCCCATGGAATCTGTTCAGCACTGTATGCACTGTACTCCCTGCAATATCATGTGTGGAGTTGGCGGAGCGGGGACATTTTCTGACGGAACCCTGAATTTAAGACCGGATATCGGAGGAGATCTTTTAGAATTCACTCATGATCAGGAAAAGGCATGGGAACTTGTGGATTATGTGGATAATATATTCCTGCAGCATGGAGCCACAGAAAAAGTGATTTCACCGAAAGGAGAAGATATAGAGCAACTTCAACGCCGGGCTGCGTCGGTGGGAGCAAAATTCATAGATATCAGACAACGACATATAGGAACCGACAACGCACCTGCTGTTATTCGGAAATTTAAAAAACAACTCGATAAAAGTGGAGTGGATTTTCTTCTAAACACTGATGTAGAGGACTTCTGGATTGAGAACGATGCCTGCAAAGGTGTTTTGCTGAATAACGGCAGGACAATAGAATCCAATTATACGCTTGTGGCACCTGGCCGGATTGGGGGAAAATGGGTCAATGAAATCGTTGATAAACATTCAATTGATGCCCGTTATGCAGGAGTGGACATCGGGGTTCGTGTTGAAGTTCCCGGAATTATAATGGACCCTGTGACCAGAATAAACCGTGATCCGAAATTCCATATCCAGACCCGTAAATATGACGATTTTGTACGCACTTTCTGTACCAATGAACACGGTTTTGTAGTCAGGGAAGAGTATGAAGGATTCATTGCCACCAACGGGCATTCAATGCATGACACGGTTTCTGAGAATACCAATTTCGCATTCCTGGTACACATAGAACTGACAAAACCCATTGAGAATACAATCAAGTATGCCAGGTCGGTGGCAAAACTGGCAACCACCATAGGAGGGGGCAAACCTGTCCTCCAGAGGATGGGAGACCTGAGAAGAGGGCGGCGTTCCACTGAAGCACGTCTTACAAGAAATCCGGTGGTAAATACCCTAAAAGATGTGACTCCCGGAGATATTTCGATGGCCATGCCGCACAGGATGGTTATGGATATTATTGAAGGACTGGAAACCCTTGACAGAATCATTCCCGGCGTGGCTTGTGACTCCACCCTTCTCTATGCCCCGGAGGTTAAGTTTTATTCCATGAAAATACAGGTTGACGGGAATATGCAATCAAGTATCAAGAACCTGTTTGCAGCCGGGGACGGAGCAGGATTGTCCAGAGACATAGTTAATGCTTCTGCAACCGGAATCCTGGCGGCAAGGGGAATATTGGAAATATCCGCCAGATAACAATTATATCTTTAGTTGTCGGTTGCTTTTGCAACGCCACAATACTTGCAATCGGAAACACTGCAAAGCGCATTGTCAAATTTCCATTTGAGGCCCCATCCCTTGATCTCCTTGATTATTTCGATAAATTCCTGTCCACTTTCACTTAACGAATAGAAGGATTTTATAGGAATGGCCGAGGAATCAAGTTCCTTTTCAACAAGCCCATGTGCCTCAAGTTCCTTCAGGCGGGTGGAAAGCATTTTTGGTGTAATATCTCCCAGCATTGATTTGAGTTCATTGAACTGCTTCTGATATTTGTCTCCTTTATGCAATTCCAGTAGGATACACAGGGTCCAGCGTTTGCCAATAATGTCCATCATCTTGTAAAGGGTACACTCTTTCATAGTATCTAGTTAGAAACCTTCTATTATATAAACCAATATCCTAATAATACTTAGTATCAAGAAGATACTTTGATAGATATGAATGTTGCAAAATATCTATAAAGTGCGGAGGAAAAATATGTTTTGTTACCAATGTGAAGAAACAGCAAAAGGGGAAGCCTGTACAAAGGGTGGAGTATGTGGAAAATCAAATGAAGTTGCAGATTTGCAGGACCAGCTTATCTATATGCTTAAAGGTCTTGCCGCTGTCAACCAGAAAGCAAGAGATACAGTACCCGAAAACCCGGGCCTGAAAACTCGGCTA
>JBMCCK010000176.1:0-2548 GCA_048619255.1 Methanohalophilus sp.
GTGGCATACTTGAAACTCGGTGGCACCTATTAATTCTTCCTGAGGAGTTACATTAAAGGTTGCTTCTGCCTTTTCTGCCGATGGTCCCAGATCCATCCTGCCTATCTTCTGATCTGCAAGATAGAGGTCTATCCATTCGATGTAGTGGTCTTCTTCCATTACATGCGGTTCAATTCCAACAGAAACCTTGACCTCATATGTACCCCCTGCTGTCATCATTGAAGGACCTTCAATAACCGGTATATGTTTCTTTTCAGTCTCCGTTGGATTATCCTTGTCTTTTAGACGGTTGATATTATCAGTCATCGCATCACCTACTTATATAATTTTAAATAATAAGTTGCCAGCAGCGCTGGCAACTTCAGAACCTGTAATTCTTAACCGAGTGGTAAAGTACCACGGTAAAGAACAAAAGAATTACAGCAACCAGGCTGAAATAAGACACCGGATCCCAGATGAATTTCATGCCTCCCGACTCTCCCCAACCTACAAGAACGGTACCCTGCAGGATAACGGGTAGTACAACACAGATACCTGCCACTATAAAAATAAATAAAATGTCAAATATCTGCATGAAAGCACTTCTTTCTTTTCCCCTGCTAGTAACTGCCATATTTAATCCTCCTCAGTCATAATACCTGAATGTATACATGTGTTCCTTTATAGAACTATACACCCTTAGACATGCAGCGGTTCCAATACCCAGTACCAGCAGCAAGAACAGTACATAAACCGGGAATATACTCGAAAGTTCGGGTGTACTGTCCCATACCGTGGTAATTATGGTGTAGAAGATGAATGATTCTGAAAAGAACAAAACACCCATCAACGCTACCACAACAAGGGCATCCTGTCGTAGTTTGCTCATATATCGTGCAGTGTCAACATTTGCTTCTGTTTGTTTATCGTCCAAAATCATCACCTCATCATGTCTTCACTGGATCTGGCCAGCCCATCTCTTCGCCCCAGTCATGAGTAACTTCCAGGCTACGGTATCTCCGGTTGAAATAGAAATACGCAATCGCATAGAACAACAGGCCAAATATCAGGTTATATCTGTATCCCCACTGCAGGGTTGACATGATCACAATTGCCAGGAATATTGTGAAATATGCAATCCAGGGTTGCAACGGACCAACGAATGGACGCACTTTGTTGCTGTGCTGCGGGAACATCTTCCTGAAACGAATCAGGGAAAATGGAATCATCACATAGCATACAAGTCCGGATGTTATCGAAAATGTGATAACCTGATCCAGGAAACCACTGAATGCAAAAGCAATCGCAATTGGCATGGTGAAAATAACAGCTCTGTAAGGTGTTCTATATTTCGGATGTACAGCAGAGAACCATGGTGTCAGGAATTGGTCTCTGGATAGGGCATACCATGATCGGGATGAGTCACAAATAGTACCATTGGCACTTGCAAGGCATGTAAATAAAGTACCTATTGCAAGGAGTACTACAAGCAATTGCACACCACTGTTAGTGGCTGCCTCATATAGTGGATATACGGATACACCAAGTTGCTCGGTTGGTATAAGTCCGGAACATACATACAGAGTCATACCGGCTGCAAGCAAAAGAGTGATCATCCCTGCCTGCTGTCCCAAAGGTACTGCCCTGGAAGGATGTTTGCATTCTTCGGCACTCATAGCCGCTCCTTCTATACCCAGATAGAACCAGGGACCAAATTGCAGTGCAGCAAATATACCTATAAAGCCGTTTGGAATAGCACCGGATATTAAGTTACCCGGATCCCAGACACCTCCAAAACCTGTTACATTCATGGCAAAGAATACAAGTATTGCCGCGAATGCAGTAAAGGTCAGTGCAAAGTTAAGATTAAGCGCTGCCACAACACCCCTGTAATTTACAAATGTCAGGAATGTGATCACTAAAAGCGTGACCGGGAATACCTCTATCTCTGGGAATATTGATTCTGCTATTGATGCCACAACAATGGCGTCTGCGGCTTCCAGAGCGATATATTCCATATAAACAGCAAGTCCCACCAGTGCCGCTGCACCGGGACCTACAAATAAACGTGCCCAGTCATAAGGCCCACCTGCACTTTTGGTAGATGCACCTAGTTCACTTGCACACAGAGAAACCATCAAATACATTGTACCGGCAACAAGTAATGCCAAAAGGGAACCCAATATACCACCTTTGGCAACCGTAAAGTTCCATCCCATATATTCACCCACCAGCACAATACCGACACCAAGTGCCCATACATGGTAAGGTCTTAGTGTCTTGACAAGACTGGCAGATTCTTCCAAGGGATCTTTAGTAATTTCATCTGTCATTCAATATTTCCCCCATTATTTTTTCGCTACCTTCATTGCATCAAGCAACATCCAGCCGATCATGGCGAAACATACCAGGTAAATGACGCCGTTAATTATAGTCCAGGTCATTCGGATGCCTCCTATTTGTTTGTTATATCTCTACGAAAAAAAGAGCCATAAAAATGGCTCTTTCACACTCAGAATACCAGACCCAGTTCTTCGAGTTTCTTCTTTGCACCGTCATAGACCTTGAC
>JBMCCK010000177.1:0-2504 GCA_048619255.1 Methanohalophilus sp.
GTACCATTCATAGGCTTCAAGTAGAGGGCGCTTGGTCTGGGGGTCGGTATCATCAAAACGTATTATGAAATCGCCTCCATACATTTTGACATATTCGGAGTTGATTATCATACCCCTTGCACTACCCAGGGTAGCGGGCCCGTTGGGATTGGGCGCAAAACGCATGACAACCTTTTCCCCTTCTGCAACATCAAGGGGTTTGAGGCCCTTTTCAGGTTCCTTCTTTGTATTGAGTTCTTCAATAAGTTCAGGTGCGATTTTCTCAAGTCTCTGCTGCCATACATCCGGGTTGCCTTCTGCAACCTGGTCTATGACTTTCTGTACTTCTGCCGTAACGTCTTTGGCTTTGGGACGCAGATGGGAACACTGTCCCATCACTCGACCCATGACAGCTCCAACCTGAGGAGTTTGTCCATATTTTACAGCATTTTGCAATGCAAATTTCTCAATCGTTTTTATATCTTCATCCTCTAATGTCATCTGGCTGACCTCTATAAAATTAAAAACTGATGCAAATACAGTTAAATTGAATTTCTTATCTGCTGGATATTAGATGCTTTTGCAATGATGTCGGATATTTGTCCGTCAAAATCTTCAAGGAATTTTTCCGTATTCTCACCGGCAACCGCTCCGTGTGATGAAGGCCTGATGAGATGTTCCTGTTCAAGTACTCGCAATGAATATCTTACTTTATGGGTTGGCATCCCTGTTTCATCCGAAAGTTTAAGGATACCGATCGGACCTTCCTCAATAACCTTCCTGAGAACGATAAGATGTCTTTCAGTTAATTCAAGTTCCCTGTAAATTTGATCAAAAAGCATTATGATACCTCATTGGATAATGTGCCTATACCCCCAATGGTTACGTCTACGGAATCACCTGAATTAAGTTCACCCACACCAGGAGGGGTGCCAGTGGCAATTACGTCTCCCTTTTCAAGGGTCATTACTGAGGATATGAATTCTATCAGAAAATCAACATCGAATATCAATCTGGAAGTTGACGAATTCTGTCTGATCATGCCATTAACATTGCACTTAATGTTTGCTGCAGAAGCATTGAATTCTTCCACAGGAGTTATGAATGGGCCAATCGGGGAAAAAGTATCAAAACCTTTTGCTCTGGTCCACTGCCCATCCCTTTGCTGAATATCACGGGCTGTCACATCATTAAAACATGTGTATCCTTTGATGACACTTTGTGCCTTTTCAGCATGAATATCGTGGCATTGCTTTCCTATGATAACAGCAAGTTCTGCTTCATAATCAACACGGTTGCTGCAGGAAGGATAGATTATTTTAGTTCCATGACCGGTTACAGAAGATGGGGGTTTCATGAAAATTATCGGTTCATCCGGGATGTCCATTTCCAGTTCTTTGGCGTGATCAATATAATTAAGTCCCACACAGACTATTTTGGAAGGACTTGAGGGCGGCAGTATATCAAGTGAATTAATATCGTAAACATCTCCCCCGGGAGATGTTGCCCTTTCACCCTGCACATTGCCCTCAAATATCTCTGTACCGTGTTTGAATTTTCCAATCATGTTATCCACTTGCTAATAATAAGGAGATACATTGTCCCAGCAGACAAATTATGAAGATATGGTATAAATATAAATCCTTTTTCTTATCAATTCCGGCAAATGAAACTCGGTTTGACAGAGTATAACCTGTTGGGAAAACTTATTTTACCGTTTGGAAAGAATACTTTATTGGGGAGTGTATATGAACAATCTTTACTGCATAGAAGAAAAAAGTCATGTACTCAGGTATGTGAATAATATCCCGATTTCGGGTAGATACAGGACCGAGCTGGTACGATGGATCAATACCTATCTTGATGAAGAAAATGTCGAAAAAAGTCTTTCAAGTAAAAAGGATGCATCTGATATGTCGGTAAAACAGGCAGCTGAAAGGGATCTTGAACTAACCATTCTTTTTGCAAAAAAAGAAGATAGGACCAATTCAGGAATTATTTTCCTGGAAGGGGAATTGCTGTTTCTGTTTAACCTGCTCTATGAAAAGGTAAAGGCACAAATTCCTGCTGCCTGAATATTAAAAATGGCACTTGCAACCTGAAGAATCACGTTCATAATGTCCAAATTCGGATTCTTCAAGTTCACCACCATTGAATACAGGGCCGTCCCTGCAGACACGCAGGCCATCGGGATCCATACTGCAGGCTCCACATACTCCGATGCCGCATTTAAAATACCTGTGCAGGCTGAACTCTGTTTTTACATGACCGTCGCGTGCTTTCAAAATTTCAAAGACCTTATACATCATGATCTCCGGACCACACACATATATCCTGTCATAATCAGAGGAATCCATTTCTCCAAGCTGGTCGGTCACAAAACCGCTTCTCCCTTCGGAACCGTCATCAGTGGTAATATCCACCCTGCCGCAGTCAAAGCGCTCCCTGAACAAAAGCTCATCACAGCATCTGGAACCCAGAATTGTGTGGGCTTCTATTCTTCTATTCTTCACAATATCTGCAAG
>JBMCCK010000178.1:0-2502 GCA_048619255.1 Methanohalophilus sp.
CCGCGTATTCATTGGCAAAGGTTGCAAAAAGCTGTAATACCAGAAAGATCGCTCCAAAACGCAATGCAGGTTTCAGGGCAAAGGGTGAACCAATTTCAAGGGTCCCTTCCATTTTCTTTGTAATATTCTTGTTTTTCCAAAAAATCCCTATCACTACTACTATCATCAATAATTGCGGAGGTAACATATACAGTGTAGTTTTACCCGAATTATCTACAATCAGGGCAATTACCAGATTACTAATGAACATAGAAAGGTTGGATAAAAGGACGCCGATGTAAAAAGCATTTACAAGCCCGGATTTTTCCTTTGCTATCGATGCCAGGGCAGCAGTGGTGGCTTCACTGCTCACAAATCCTCCCAACAATCCAGAATAAGGTACGCCTCCTCCTGCACCGAAGCGTTTGAGGGAAATGTAACTGATAAATCCAATAAACATCACAAGTACGACAATAAGGATTGTGGCTTTAAGATCCACAATACCCCATAGTTCTTCATCAGGTACCAGGGGATACAGGATGAAAGCCACGGCAAGGAACTGCAGGCTGTTCAGGATGTCTTCATTGGAAAGATTCTGGGCAAAAGAATGGAGCGGGCGTTTTTCAATAGTCAGGAAAGTTATTGCAACTCCACCGGCAATAGCAAACAGGTAATTACCATTTGCTACCAAAATTCCCAGTAGAAAGGTGCAGAATAAAGACAGGGCACTTGTCATGCCCAGTTTGCCCCGCATTGTATAGGTACGGTATATCAGGGCAATACTACATGCTATTATCAAAAAGGCTGCGGCAACTATAATATCATTACCGATTGTTTTTCCTGCAATTGTTGCCAGCATGCCTGTGACAGCAGCCAGAGAATATGTACGCACACCTGCAAAAACCGGATGTTCTGCTCTTCGATGTTCTCTTTCTATCCCGATGATAATACCTATCATCAGGGAGAGGATGAGTTTTTCCAGAAAATCAAATAAAAAAGGATCAAGCCCGATGGTGGGTATAATTTCCATCACTCCACCCCCGGATTGCTAAAGTATTTAAGTTCCTTTATTTAAGAATTTCTTCTTCAACTTCTTTTCTGCCTGCTTCCAGTTCATCTCCCTGCTCATCATCGTATTCAAGCAGCATGGTCTGGAATTCTCCCACGTGGGTCTTTTCTTCCTTTGCAATGTCTAACAGCACTGCCCGGATCTCTTCGGTGGAAGCAAGTTCGGCCATCTGTTCATAGAGGTTGATAGCATCAAGTTCGGCTATAATGCCAGCCCTTAAGATTTCTTTATCTATGTTCTCATCCTCTACAGCATCAAGGTCAATTGGTATCTTTGATAACATACGTATCCTCCTATCAATCATTATAGGAATCTTAGAATATAGTTCTTACCATATTGTCATATGTCTAGGCAGTATCCTGCATAAATGTATACAAATTTATCCGGATATTTGTGTTTAATTTCATCATTATGAGATGTGCAGTGTCCGGATGCTATGTATGAAAGTTGGCCCAATGTATCCATGTCATTGAAATCATGTAGTCCTCCGAGTACACCTGTGACATGACCCATTTTTGCAGCGTTGTCAATTATTTCCCCCAGTCCCGGATGGGCACATCCAGTTATAATATACAATTCATCCCCAGATTGCAGGACAAGGGATTGTTCTTTTATGTTCTTTCCCAGTTGACCTGTGGTAAAAACTCCCTTGCAGACCTGCCGGGATTTTGTGACTTCTATAAGATGGGCATGCCTGGCTATTTCCTTTTTGAGATTTTGGGAGAATGCCCGGGGCACATACACTTCCAGGGCATCTGAATTATGTAAAATTGCAGACAGCCCTCCTATATGATCCCAGTGCTGGTGAGATAGGACAAGTATGTCTATATCTGAGGGTTTCACGCCCACCTTTTCAAGGTTTTCCAGCAGGGCGGGTCCGTTCCAACCCGTATCAAAAAGAAGCGTAGTATTCTCCTGTCGAACCAGGCAGGCAAACCCCCATCCTGCATGAAAACCTTCGGCTGCATTATTATCATAAACAACGGTAAGTTCCATATTCAATCTTCCATATTGAATTTTTTACGCAGGTAATAGCCAGAATAGATTGCACCTGCAGGATTATGTGCAAGCACCCTGTCCTTGACAATCAGGGTGGTCACCGGTGCTTCACTGTTGCGGGTAAATATAATGTCATGGCCCACGCAGAGGCCAATGATGATATTTAACTCGGTTTGTTTTTTGGCAAGTAAGAGGGCCTGTCCCTTCGGGTTACAGGTAACCTCGAATTGATCCGGGTGGATCTTTTCAAGTTCATACTTTTCCTTCGGGATACCACAGACCTTGCAGCAGACAGAATAAACCTCAAAATCCTTTTTCAGTATTCGGGTGATGGTTGCGGCTTCATTGGCAAGTCCGATACAAAAAGCAATTCCCAATTTCTGGTAACCCATTTTTTTGGCAAAAAGGATGAGTTCTTCCAGCCGGGTTTTTTGCATATAATGTTGCCCTTCGAT